>CAMYIO010000005.1 GCA_947258515.1 uncultured Ectothiorhodospiraceae bacterium | reverse complement strand
ACCGTCAACCGCAACCGTGACAAAACGAGTAGCCCCTTCTCCATCGCGAACAATCGCCTGCGCCAGCAGTATGCAGAGGTCGGTCACTGCATTACAGAATTGTTCGTAATTCAGATCATTTTTCTCGATGTCAGGTGCGGCACTCTTGCCGGTTGCGACCAGCACACAGGCATCATTGGTCGAGGTGTCCCCGTCCACGGTAATGCGATTGAAGGATTTTTCCGTGGCAGCCAGCAGGCAGTCCTGCAACACATCGCGCTCAACGGCTGCGTCCGTGACAATGAACGCCAGCATCGTCGCCATGTCCGGCCGTATCATTCCGGCACCCTTGGCGATACCGGTTATTGTGACTGACTGCCCGTCCAGCACTATCCTTTTTGATACGGCTTTCGCAACCGTGTCTGTCGTCAGGATAGCGGTTGCTGCTGCGGCCCAGCCATGTTCATCAAGTCTTTCCAGTGCAGGCGGCAGACTTGACAGTATTTTCCCGGCCGGCAACGGCTCGCCAATCACACCGGTGGAGAACGGCAGAACTGCCTGTGCCGAACAGCCGGCATGTCCTGCCAAAGCGACACAGCACTGCCGGGCATCCCGTATTCCTGCCTCTCCGGTACCGGCATTGGCATTACCGGTATTGACCAGCAGGTAACCCGGTTGTTGCCGGGCCAGATGCTCACGCGCAACAATCACAGGTGCGGCACAAAAGGCATTCTGCGTAAAGACAGCCGCCGTGTTCGACCCGGCAGCCGCTTCCATAACAACGAGATCCGGGCGCCCGGGAGTTTTGATGCCGGCTGACGTGGTTCCCAGACGAAACCCGGCTACGGGATGCAAATCGGCCAGTGCGTTACTCAAGTCAACTTGCCATGGCACTGCTTGTATTTCTTGCCGGAGCCACAGGGACAGGGTTCGTTACGGCCGATCTTGCGGCCTTCACGAGTAAACGGTAACGGCTTCTTGGCCTCTGCATCGGCACTCTCCGGCGCCTCGCCCATGGCGCTTGCCTGATCATGCTGGTACTTGACCTGTGACTGACTGCGGCGTTGCTGTTCAACCGCCTCGACATCGGCCTCGGCGCGCACCTGCACCTTCGACAGCACACCGATGACTTCATGCTTGATGCGCTCAAGCATGTCAGAAAACATGGCGAATCCTTCCTTCTTGTACTCCTGCTTTGGATCCTTCTGGCCATATCCACGCAGGCCGATTCCCTGCCGCAGGTAATCCATCGCGGCAAGATGCTCTTTCCATGCCCCATCCAGTATCTGCAGCATGACGGCTTTTTCAAAATGCCTGAGCACTTCCGCACCGGACTGCTTCTCCTTCTCCTTGTAGGCGGCAACCATTGCTTCAAGGATCCGCTCGCGCAGTGTTTCCTCGTGCAATTCATGGTCTTCATCCAGCCATTTTGCCAGCGGCAGTTGCTGCGCGTATTCCTGGGCCAGGGCTTCTTCCAGCCCGGGCACATCCCACTGCTCATCGAGTGAACCCGGTGGTATGTACTGGCTGACCAGGGCGCTGACGACATCCTCACGGACAGCATCGATGATGTCGGTTATGTCGTCGGTTTCCATCAGTTCGTTACGCTGCTCGTATACCACGCTGCGCTGGTCATTGGCGACATCGTCATACTGCAGCAAGGTCTTTCGCAGGTTGTAGTTGTGCTGCTCAACCTTTCGTTGTGCATTCTCGATCGCCTTCGACACCCACGGATGTTCGATGGCCTCGCCTTGCTCCATACCCAGTTTCTGCATCAGCCCCGCTACCCGGTCGGATGCAAAGATACGCATCAGGTTATCCTTCAGCGACAGGTAGAAACGGCTGGAACCCGGATCACCCTGCCGTCCGGCACGACCGCGCAACTGATTATCCACACGCCGGGATTCATGGCGTTCCGTACCCACGATATGCAGGCCGCCGGCCGCTATCACCGCAGCATGGCGTTGCTTCCACTCTTCGGTATGTTTCTTGATCGTTTCCTCATCGGGCTTCTCGAGGCTCTCGATTTCAACCTGCAGGTTACCGCCCAGCACGATATCCGTGCCGCGACCGGCCATGTTGGTGGCAATGGTAATCGTACCGGGCTGCCCGGCCTGCGCAACGATGTACGCCTCCCTTTCGTGCTGCTTGGCATTCAGGACGGCATGCTCGATACCGGCCTTCTTCAACAGCTTTGACAGATATTCGGACGTATCAACGGATGCCGTTCCCACAAGCGCCGGCTGGCCGCGTTGCTGACAATCACGCACGTCATCCATGATGGCATCAAACTTCTCCTCCATGCTGAGATACACGAGGTCACCCATGTCATTTCTGATCATCGGATTGTGGGTTGGAATCACCACGACCTCAAGCCCGTAGATCTGCTGTAATTCGAAGGCCTCGGTATCTGCCGTACCGGTCATGCCGGAAAGCTTGTTATAGGTTCTGAAATAATTCTGAAAGGTTATCGAAGCCAGTGTCTGCGATTCATTCTGGATGGGCACGGCTTCTTTTGCCTCTACGGCCTGGTGCAGCCCTTCAGACCAGCGCCGTCCCGGCATGGTGCGCCCGGTAAATTCATCGACGATAACGATCTTGCCTTCCTGAATGATGTAATCCACATCTTTCTGGAACAACAGGTGCGCACGCATTGCCGCATTGAGATGATGCATCAGGCCCAGGTTGGCTGCATCGTACAGACTCTCACCTTCATTCAGTAAACCGATCCGCGTCAGCATTGCTTCTACATGCTCGTGGCCGTCATCTGTCAGGTATATCTGCTTGTTTTTCTCTTCCAGGGTGTAATCACCCGGCCCGTCTTCCTCTTCCTGGGGCTGCAGTTCGGCAATCAGTGCATTGATTTTTGTGTACAGGTCAGAACGTTCATCAACGGGCCCGGATATAATCAGCGGTGTTCGCGCCTCGTCGATGAGAATCGAGTCGACCTCATCGACAATGGCAAAATTGTGGCCATGCTGAACACGGTCATTTGCCGTGAAAGCCATATTGTCACGCAGATAATCAAAACCGAACTCGTTGTTGGTTCCGTAAGTGATATCCGCCTCATACGCGGCTTTTTTCATTTCGTAAGGCTGACCTGAAATAATAACGCCCGTGGTCATACCCAGAAAATCGAACACCTTGCCCATCCAGCCGGCATCCCGCTGCGCCAGGTAGTCATTGACGGTGACGACATGCACACCGTTGCCACTGAGGGCGTTCAGGTAGGCCGCCAGGGTCGCGACCAGCGTCTTGCCTTCACCGGTGCGCATTTCAGCGATCTTTCCCTGATGCAGCACCATGCCGCCGATCAACTGCACATCAAAATGACGCATCTCCAGCGTGCGCCATGCCGCTTGCCGCACAGCCGCAAAGGCCTCCGGCAGCAGATCATCCAGGGATTCACCGTCAGCCAGTCGTTTGCGATATTCGTCTGTTTTTGCCCTGAGCGCTTCGTCAGACAGCGCCTTGATATCCGGCTCCAGGGCATTGATTTGGGCGACAACCCGGGACATACGCTTGAGCTGACGGTCATTGCGGCTGCCGAACAGCTTGCCGATAATATTAAGTTCCATGAACTTCCTGAAAAAAGCAGTGATAAACGGAGCACGCATAATACCGCAACTCCCTGCAAATTAGCAGTTCGAAACAGCGTTAGCGGTGTAGAGTGGCGCTCGCAAGACCGCCCCGGATATCGGGCTAGTTGGGTCTACTCGCCAATAAAACTGGAAGGATTTACCGATTTTCCATTACGTAGAACTTCAAAATGTACATGCGGCCCGGTTGAGCGGCCGGTCGATCCCATCAGGGCAATTTGCTGGCCTTTTTTGACAGTATCACCAACTTTCACCATGTGACTCTGATTATGGCCGTAGCGTGTGGCGTAACCGTTACCATGATTGATTTCGACCAGCTTTCCATAACCGGACTTGTTCCCGGCCCAGCTGACGACGCCATCACCGACGGCAATCACCTCTGAACCCTTCTTGCCGGCAAAATCCAGGCCTTTGTGAAATTCCTGTTTACCGGTAAACGGATCGTTGCGCTTGCCGTAACTGGAAGAAATCCAGCCATCCTCTACCGGTCGGCCTGAAGGCATCACACGTTCACTCAGACTCCTGCTCATCAACAGCGATTCCAGCACCGAGAGTTTTTGCTCGCGGTCCTGCATTTCCGTCTCCAGCCTCTCCAGCATGGAAAGAAAGTCGGCCAGCGGCACTGATTGCCTGTTGATGGCATCCTCCGGTCCACCCATGGCAGGAACCGCATCGAAGTCGAATTCACCCTTATCGAGATCGCTCTGGCTTACCAGCCGCCCTCCCAGGGCATTCAGACGCAGCATTTGCGCCTGCATCTGGCCAATACGCAAGGTCAGTGCGTCGATATCAGCCTGGGCATTTTGCCTGGCCTCGGCAATCTCTGCCTGCTGCCCGCCCACAACATCCTGCCAGTCCGCCACATACTTAAGCTCGTCATTGCCGAGGTGTACACCGGTATAGACGGCAGCAGCAAGTAGCGTGATCAGGCCAAAGAGGACCGTGAGTCCCGCATGTAACAGGTTGATGTCATAATTCCAGACCTGTCCGCGCTTGTTTGTAAACAGTATGATGTTCATATTCCCAACCAATATGTTATGAACAGTCCCTTGCAAATAAAAAAACTGCTCCTCGGGAGCCAGTATTCTCGTCTTGTTTCCCGGGCCAGATCCCTGATGGCACTGGAAACATATCTTCAGGAATTGTTACCCGAAACCCTGAAAACGCATTGCCGTCTGCTCGCTCTGCGGGAAGGGACCCTGGTGCTTGCAGCCGATTCACCGGTTTGGGCGACACGCCTGCGTTTCCATGCCCCTCAATTAGTAAAGCAATTCAACCGCGACCAAACTGTGAACTTGCACACAATTCAAATCCGGGTTCGCCCGCCCGAGAGGATTATTCCCGCGCAGCGCCGCAATTCCATGCCGCGGCGCAGCAAAAACAGCACAACCGCACTGCAACAGGTCGCACAGACTGTATCGGACCCCGGATTGAAAACTGCACTACTGCGGCTCGCCAATCGGGAGGTATCCGACTGAACCGGCTGGAACAGTGGAAATCAGCTTACTGCGAGGAACTTGCTAGCTAACAGGTACCGGTTGCAGAAATGAAATCGGGGCCTCATTGACATCATCAAACGTCACTTCTTCCCATGCCGATTCATCCGCCATCAGGGCACGCAGCAGCCTGTTGTTCAAGGCATGTCCTGACTTGTAACCGCTGAATGCACCAATCAGGCTGTGCCCCAGCAGGTAGAGATCACCTATCGCATCGAGTATCTTGTGTTTCACGAACTCGTCTCGATAACGCAGGCCATCCTCATTCAATACCCGGTATTCATCCAGCACCACGGCATTATCGAGGCTGCCGCCCAGGGCCAGCTCGCGTTCCCGCAACTGCTCGATTTCATGCATGAACCCGAAGGTTCGCGCCCGACTGACTTCTTTCACAAAAGACGTCGTGGAGAAGTCAATTTCGGAATGCTGGGTATTTGACTTGAACACCGGGTGGTCAAATTCAATGGTGAAACCGACCTTGAACCCGTCAAACGGTTCAAACCGTGCAATCTTGTCTCCATCCTCTACCTGCACCGGACGCTTGATACGGATAAAGCGCTTGGGTGCATTTTGTTCCTCAATACCAGCCGACTGGATCAAGAACACAAAGGGTCCGGCACTGCCATCCATGATTGGAACTTCAGCCGCACTCAGATCAATATAGGCATTATCGATACCCAGACCCGCCATCGCTGACAGCAGATGTTCAATGGTTGAAATCCGTACATCACCATTGACCAGGGTGGTTGACAATCGGGTATCACCGACATTTTCAGGACGTGCCTGAATCTGTACCACCGTATCCAGATCAACACGGCAAAACACAATACCGGTATCTACAGGTGCCGGTCGAAGTGTCAGGTATATTTTCGTGCCAGTGTGCAGACCCACGCCGGTGGCGCGAATCACGTTCTTGAGAGTACGTTGTCGAATCATGGCTTTAATCCTCTAATTTCAGCCGTGTTCCTCGGACAAGTACCAGAAAAGCCGAGGCGATCCTATCACAGGTACCTGGCTGTGCATAGAAGCCACCCGGAATGGTGCACCAAACCGACATGTCCATGACAGTTATATACAGGCATTTAATCCCTGCATAAATAATATATATGGATTCATCGGCACACGACCCCCCCCCCGGCTGTCAGGCAGCCAGGGCCCTACTACATATATACCTTAACAGTCGCTAGTCTGCCTGGCGACGCAGGAAAGCCGGAATATCCAGGTAGTCCATATCCTCGGCAGAATTGCCACCGATTGCCTGTGCACGCTGTGCCGCCTTGTTTTTATTGCGCAACACGGTCGGACGATCCAGGTCCACCCCACCAGTCGTCTTGTCGACATCGGGTGTCCTCACATGTACCAGTGTCGGCTGTTGTTCAACCGATTTTGCCTTGGCCTCTGAACCCAGGCCGGTTGCCACCACCGTGACACGCAGTTCATCACGCATATCCGGGTCAATCACGGTACCGACGACCACCGTGGCATTCTCGGAGGCAAATTCCTTCACGGTATTACCCACCTCTTCAAATTCGCCGATGGCAAGGTCCATGCCGGCCGTGACGTTGACCAGGATGCCATTGGCGCCCATCAGGTCAATATCCTCCAGCAAGGGGCTGGCGACCGCTGCCTCGGCCGCTTCCCGTGCCCGGTCTTCACCCTTGGCGGTACCTGAACCCATCATGGCCATACCCATTTCCGACATAACGGTACGCACATCCGCGAAATCGACGTTGATCAGGCCGGGCCGGGTAATCAGCTCGGCAATTCCCTGAACAGCGCCCAGCAGCACATCATTGGCAGAACGGAATGCATCCAGCAGACTGATCTGCTTGCCCAGTACCGACTGCAGTTTCTCGTTCGGAATGGTAATCAGGGAATCCACGTACTGGCTGAGTTCCTTGATACCGTTATGCGCGACATGCAGTCGCCGACTGCCCTCAAATGTAAACGGCTTGGTAACTACCGCGACGGTCAGGATACCCATTTCCCTGGCGATGGATGCAACGACCGGTGCCGCACCGGTGCCCGTGCCGCCACCCATACCGGCCGTAATGAACAGCATGTCAGAACCTTCGATGACCTCTGCAATCCTGTCGCGATCTCCCTGCGCCGCCTGGCGTCCAACATCCGGATTCGCACCGGCACCCAGCCCCTTGGTGATATCCGCCCCGATTTGCAGCGTGGTCCGGGCCGACAGACCCTTTAACGCCTGTGAATCCGTATTTGCACAGATGAACTCAACGCCGTCAATATTCGCCTCGACCATGTGCTGAACGGCATTACCACCACCACCGCCAACCCCGATTACCTTGATTACCGCACTTTGTCCACATGAATCCAGAAGTTCAAACATGATGTCTCCTCCTTAACAGAAACAACAAAACAGCCCAATGATTAAACAAAAATTAAGTACTTTTGTGCCAACCTCTCTGAACACAACCGCACTGCCATAGTCAAAAACAACAATCTAGAAATTTCCCTGAAACCAGCCCTTCATCCGCTCCAATACACTACGCACGCCCTTACCCAGACCTATGTCCACCGACCGCTGATCACGGTTGTGATGACCAAACAACAGCAGGCCGACCCCTGTTGCATAAATCGGATTTCGCACGACATCGACAAGGCCGGTCACATACTGGGGCACACCCAGCCGCACCGGCATATGAAACACCTCCTCCGCCAGGTCTACCAGACCCTCGATCTTGGCACTGCCGCCGGTTAACACGATGCCCGCGGCAATCAGGTCTTCAAAGCCACTGCGCCGCAATTCCGCCTGTATCAGCGTCAGTAATTCCTCGTAGCGCGGTTCCACAACCTCGGCCAGTGTGTGACGGGCGAGGCGCCGCGTGGCGCGATCGCCGACACTCGGCACTTCGATACTTTCCTCGGCACTGGCCATGTGGGTCAGCGCACAGGCGTACTTGATCTTGATTTCCTCGGCATGCTGGGTCGGCGTGCGCAAGGCGACGGCAATATCGTTGGTCACCTGGTCGCCGGCAATCGGAATGACCGCGGTATGGCGTATAGCGCCTTCGGTGAACACCGCGATGTCCGTGGTACCACCACCGATGTCGACAATACACACACCCAGTTCCTTTTCATCGTCGGTCAGCACTGAATAGCTGGATGCCAGCTGTTCCAGAATGATGTCATCCACTTCCAGTCCGCAGCGGCGCACACACTTGATGATGTTCTGTGCGGCACTGACGGCACCCGTCACCATATGCACCTTGGCCTCCAGGCGTACTCCCGACATGCCGACCGGTTCGCGAATACCTTCCTGGTTATCGATCACGAACTCCTGCGGGAGAATGTGCAGAATTTTCTGGTCTGCAGGTATCGCCACGGCGCGCGCTGCATCGATAACGCGCTCGATATCACCCGGCATCACTTCCTTGTCACGGATTGCAACGATGCCATGGGAATTCAGGCTGCGGATATGACTGCCTGCAATCCCGGCGTAAACGGAATGAATCTGGCAACCCGCCATTAACTCTGCTTCCTCCACCGCACGTTGAATCGAGTGCACGGTCGACTCGATGTTGACGACTACCCCCTTTTTCAGGCCACGTGAAGGGTGTGAACCGATCCCTATCACCTCAAGTTCGTCATCTGGCATGACCTCGCCAACAATGGCCACCACCTTGGATGTGCCAATATCCAGACCTACGATCAAATTCTTTTCTGCTTTCCTCGGCATTCCGATAAGTCCCTGCTTTTCTAACCCTGTGTGTCCGTTTCCGGATTCGATGCCAGCTGTTGCCAGTACACTGAAAATCCATTGCTGTAGCGCAAATCAACCCGTTTCAATTCCTCGATACGTGCGGCAAATACCGTCGGATAGGCGCGTATAAAACGCTGCAGGCGTTCCCGGGTATTCACGCGACCCAGTTCCAGCAAGACACCGTCTCCGACTTGAAGGTGCCAGGCACGGCGATTATCGAGTTCCATCCTGGCGACCTCTATCCCCAGTGGGGCGAGCGTCTTTGCGACACGCTGATAATTCTTCAGCACCTTTAATTCGTGCCCCTGCGGGCCTGCCAGTGCCGGCAACGGCAGTACCGGGCTTGACGCCTCAGGAAAAAACGGCTCGCCATTCCTGTTCAGGTAACCCTGTTCACCCCAGCGGGCAATCGCCTGCTGCTCTTCTATGGATATGCGCAAGGTTGCCGGCCAGAGGCGTTTCACCGAGGCCTTGTACACCCAGGGCAACTGCTCCGCAGCGCTTCGTATCGCACTGACATCCACTGTAAAGAAACCGCCTTCTACATGAGCGGCCACGGCATCCTGCAAGCGCTGTTTGTCCAGGTTGCGGAAATCACCCTTGACCTCGACCACATGCAGCGGGAAGCGGTGGGGATCCGAAAACCAGTGCTTCGCCAGGGACATCATGGCAACCAGTATCGTGATCAGCACCAGGCCATTGATGGTCCGCACATTGTCTTTCAGCAGGGCGGCTAACAGCTGCACGGGTGACATCTTCTCAGCTGGCACAGCCAACCTCCTTTGACGGCGATGCCTGTACATGCAGACTGGCATCCAGTATCCGGCACACGAGCTGGCCGAAATCGATCCCGCTTGCGCTGGCCGCCATCGGCACCAGGCTGTGATCAGTCAGTCCGGGAACCGTATTCACCTCGATCAGCCAGGGATCGCCGGCGGCATCCAGCATAAAATCTACACGGCCCCAGCCGGACGCGCCGACCGCGGCAAATGCCGCCAGGCACATTGCCTGCAACTCGACCTCCTGCGCGGCAGGCAGTCCACAGGGAATCAGGTAGCGCGTCGTGTCATCCTCGTATTTCGCGGCATAGTCATAGAAGGTATTGGGTGTATCGAGACAGATGAGCGGCAACGCTTCCTCACCCAGAATGCCGGCGGTGTATTCGAGACCATCGATCCATTGCTCAGCAAGCACACTTTCATCATATTGCGCAGCCAGTTTCCAGGCCGCCATCAAATCGTCCGCCCCATCGACCCTGGTGATACCGATACTGGAACCTTCATGCGAAGGCTTGACCATCAGCGGATACTGCAGCTCGTCCCTGACACGGGTAACATCAGCCGCACTCGACAGCATTGTAAACTCCGGCGTCGGCAGACCTGCACTGCACCACACCTGCTTGGTACGCAGCTTGTCCATGCCCAGCGCAGAACCGAGCACACCGCTACCGGTGTAGGGCAAGCCAATACCCTGCAACAAACCCTGTATAACGCCGTCCTCACCTCCCCTGCCATGCAGTGCAATAAATGCCCGCGTGAAACCACCCTGCAACAGGGTATCGGGCAACTGCTCGTCTGCCGCATCGATTCCATGGGCATCGACACCCGCAGCCTGCAGTGCCTGCAACACGGCCGCCCCGCTGCGCAGTGAAATCTCACGCTCGGCGGAGCGCCCGCCCATCAGCACGACGACCTTGCCGTATGCCCGGGTGTTCTTGCGGGTACTGTTATTCATGCCACCATCATCTCGCTGCATGCTCTCCAACAACCCGAACCTCGGTGTCCAGTCGCACGTCGTACAACTGTTCAACAATGCCCTGCACCTGGTTTACCAGGGTTTCGATATCTGCGGCACTGGCATTTCCCGTGTTAATAATATAATTGGCATGTTTCTCGGAGACCTGCGCGCCACCCAGGATCTTGCCCTTGAGGCCGGCAGAATCAATCAGTCGCGCAGCGTGATCGCCGGGCGGGTTACGGAATACCGAGCCACAGCTATACTGGTTTGTCGGTTGTGTTGCAGACCGTTTTGCGAGTAATTCGCGTATCTTCGACTGCGCCGTATCGGCATCACCATGCTGCAACGACAAGCGTGCAGCGACAAACCACTCATCGGCGACACCTTCAACCGTGCGATAGGCCACCCGGAATTCTTCCGGCAGGCGGTTATGCAAGCGGCCCATCCGGTCGATGGTTTCCACTGCAGCAACGTGGTCCCAGGTTTCCCCCCCGAAGGCACCGGCATTCATCGCCAGTGCCCCACCGAGTGAACCCGGAATACCCGCCAGGAACTCTGCACCGATGAGCCCCTGTTTTGCCGTCACTCGCGCTACTTTTGCACAGGTGACGCCGGCACCGGCACGCAAGGTCGCGTCGTCCAGCCATTCCATTTCCGTCAGCACACCCAGGGTATGAATCACGGTCCCCGGAAATCCGCCATCGCGAACCAGCAGATTGCTTCCCAGACCGACCCATAACAAGGGCTCTTGCGGATCCATCTCCTGCAGGAAATCGCACAGGTCATCAAGATCTGCGGGTTTAAAGAAACGACGCGCGCGACCACCCGCCCGCCAGGAGGTATGCCGCGACATGGGCTCGTTAATTTTCAACTCGCCGCGCCAGTGATGTGTTTTTTCAGCTGTCATCATTCCCGTTTCACCCTGCAGCGGACGCCAGACGTGCGGCAGCCGCACCGATATCGCCTGCCCCGAGCGTCAGCAACACATCGCCATCGTGCAGTACGTCATCCAGCACACCCGGCAGCATGTCCAGCTTTTCAACGAATACCGGGTCAACATGTCCGCGGGCGCGAATGCCGCGCGCCAGCGAGCGACCATCGGCACCGCTGACTGGCGCCTCACCGGCGGCATACACCTCGCACAGCAGCAGCACATCAACCCCGGACAACACCTGAATGAAGTCATCAAACAGGTCATGGGTGCGTGAATAACGGTGCGGCTGGAACACCACCACCAGTCGCCGTTGCGGCCAACCGGCACGTACCGCCGCCAGCGTCGGTGCAATCTCGCGCGGGTGATGCGCGTAGTCGTCAATCAACAGGACCCTGCCTGCAGCGACCTGTATTTCACCGGCCATCTGGAAGCGTCGCCCGATGCCCTGGAAACCCGACAGGGCCTGCTGGATCGCCTCATCAGAGACACCCAGTTCCGTCGCAACGGCAATGGCAGCCAGCGCATTCAGCACGTTATGCCGGCCCGGTAAATTCAGCGAAATGGTCAAGGGCTTGTCGTGCCCTGCACGCTGTACCTGAAAGTGGGTTTGCAGTCCCTGCTGGTGCAGTTCACTGGCGCGGACATCAGCCTCGGTATCGATACCATAGGTAATGACCGGCCGGGTGACCTCGTCAAGAATATTCGCCACCTGCGGATCATCCAGACACAACACGGCCAGCCCGTAGAACGGCAGGTGATGCAGGTAATCAATAAAGGTCTGGCGCAGTCGCTCGAAATCACCTTCATAGGTCGACAGATGGTCTGCATCGATATTGGTGACCACTGCCATCGACGGCTGCAGATAGAGAAAAGAGGCATCGCTCTCGTCAGCCTCGGCGACCAGGTAATGTCCGGAACCCAGCTGCGCATTCGTGGCCGCACTGTTCAACTGTCCGCCAATCACAAAGGTCGGATCCAGACCGCCTTCGGCCAGTACACTGGCTGTCAGGCTGGTGGTGGTGGTCTTGCCATGGGTACCGGCCACACCGATGCCATAGCGAAAGCGCATCAACTCGGCCAGCATCTCTGCACGCGGTACAACCGGAATACGCTGCTCACGCGCAGCGACGAGTTCCGGATTGTCTGCCGCAATGGCCGTCGACACCACCACCACATCGCAGCCAGACACGTTCGTGGCAGCATGTCCGAGGAGTATCTTGATACCCAAACCGGACAGACGACGGGTCACGTCACTGTCACGCAAGTCCGAACCACAGACGCTGTAACCCAGGTTATGCAGCACTTCCGCTATGCCACTCATACCCGCGCCGCCGATACCGACAAAGTGCACATGCCTGACACGCCCCATACCATGAGGCTGGGCGACCGCCGTGGGATGTAATGCACTCATACGGCCGCTCCCGTATCCGTCGGCTGTACTTCAATGCCGGCTGCACGCAAGCACTGTTCGGCCACACGGCGTGCGGCATCCGGCATCGCCAGTTGATGTGCACGACAGGCCATTTCCAGCAGTATGTTGCGTTGCTGAGAAAAATCCCCGAGCAGCCCGGCCAGTTTCTCCGCGCTCATTTCGTTCTGTGGCATCAATATGGCGGCACCGGCATCAGCCAGAAAACGGGCATTGCCGGTCTGGTGATCATCGGTGGCATGCGGAAATGGCACCAGCACCGAGGCAACGCCCACCACCGCCAGTTCAGCGACAGTCAGGGCGCCGGATCGGCAGATCACCACATCCGCCCATGAGTAGGCGGCCGCCATGTCCTCGACAAAGGCATCGACGCGCGCATCCGCGTCCAGCGCGGCATAGGCTGCCTGCACCGACGCCCGGTCGGCACTGCCGGTCTGATGATGTAACTGCAGCTGCAGGCCGGCGGCTAACTGCCTGACGGCTGCCGGCATGACCTCGTTGAGGGCATGTGCACCCAGACTGCCACCGATAACCAGCACGCGCAGTGCGCCGCTGCGCGCCGCAAAACGTTCTGCCGGTGCCGGCAGGCGGGTAATTTCAGCGCGCACCGGGTTACCGGTGTGGAGCGCATGTCGCCGCGCCGGCAGGCTGCCGGGAAACGCTTCCATCACCGTCCTGGCCAGTGGCGCCAGCCACCGGTTCGTCAGGCCGGCAACCGAGTTCTGTTCATGGATCAGCAAGGGACGGCGCAACAACCAGGCAATGACACCGCCGGGACCGGCGGCAAAGCCACCCATACCCAGTACTGCACGCGGGCGCAGACGCAACTGGATAATCAATGCCTGCAACAGCGCCACCATCAACATGAACGGTGCAAACAGCATGCGCAGTAGACCCTTGCCACGCAGTCCGGACACGCGCATGGTCTCAAGTGGATAACCGGCTGCCGGCACCACGCGGGATTCGAGACCGCGCTGCGTACCGAGCCAGGAAACGGCAATCCCCCTGGCCGACAATTCTGCCGCCACGGCCAGTGCCGGAAACACATGGCCGCCGGTTCCGCCCGCCATAATCAGCACCGGTCGCCTGTTTGCTGTTGCCGGCATCATGCGTCTGACCTGCGGCGCTTGGCGGCGGCAATACCACTGGCCGACATGCCGGCAGCGGTGCAGCGCGTTTCGTGGTCGATGCGCAGCAACAGGGCGACGGCGGCACACATGACCACCATACTGGAGCCGCCATAGCTCATCAGCGGCAGGGTCAGTCCCTTGGTCGGCAGCAGCCCCATATTAACGCCGATATTGATAAAACTCTGCAAGCCGAACCAGATACCGATGCCATAGGCCAGGTAAGAGGCAAACTGGTTTTCCGCCCGCACAGCCTGAGAGGCGATGACAAACGCCCGCCATACCAGTACGGCATAGAGCAGGATAACGGTACAGACACCGAGCAGGCCCAGTTCCTCTGCCAGTACCGCGAACACGAAATCCGTATGCGCCTCCGGCAGGTAAAAGAGCTTCTGGATGCTGGCGCCGAGGCCGACACCCAGCCATTCACCGCGGCCAATGGCAATCAGTGACTGGGTCAGTTGAAAACCGCTGTTAAACGGATCCGCCCAGGGATCGATAAAGGTCGTCAGGCGCTTCATCCGGTACGGCGATGAAACCGCCATACCCGCCAGCAGCAGGCCGCCCACACCGAGTACCCCGCCAAACTGCAACAACTTCACACCGGCCATGAAGATCATGCCCATGACGATGGCAGCCAGCACCACGGTCGCGCCAAAGTCCGGCTCCAGCAGCAGCAACAGGGCGGCGATGGCGAGCAGGCCGATGGGCTTGAGAAATCCGGAAATTTGCGTGCGCACCTCGTCACCGTGCCTTGCCAGGTAACTGGCAAGATAGATGATAAAGAACAGCTTCGCCGGTTCCGAAACCTGCATGCGAAACAGGACGACATTGATCCAGCGTGACGCCCCGTTTACCTCGACGCCCACACCCGGCACCAGTACCAGCAGCAACATGGCAAACGCAGACAGTAACAGCGTCACACCGAGGCGTTCCAGGTCAACCAGCCGCACCTTGAACAGCACCAGGCCGGCGAGCACGCCACAACCGATGTAGATTGCCTGTCGAATCGCATAGTAAAAGGGGTGCCCGATGACGCGGTCAGCGAATGTAATAGAGGCCGATGCCACCATCACCAGGCCCAGCAGCCCCAATGCCGCCACACAGAACAGCAGCCAGTAATCAACGCGCGGCAACCTTGGGCCGCCGGCCTCGATGCGTCGTGCCTGCTGTGCGATCGCGGCCATTACGACAGGTACTCCCGCACAGCCTGCATGTAGATGTCGCCACGCTCCTCAAAATTCCGGTACATATCGGTACTGGCGCACGCCGGTGACAGCAACACACAATCACCGGGATGTGACATTTCTGCTGCCAGCCTGACGGCCTGTGGCATGTCAGCGGCATGCCTGACGGGTACGACACCCTGCAATACCGCCTCAAGCAAAGCGGCATCCTTGCCAATCAACACGGCCCCGCGCCCCTTGCGTTGCAGGGCAGACGCCAGCGGTGTGAAATCCGCACCCTTGCCATCACCACCGGCAATCAGCACCAGCGTCTCGTCGAAGCCCTCGATTGCAGCCAGCGTGGCACCGACATTGGTGCCCTTTGAGTCGTTATACCAGCGTACCCCGCCCTGTTCGGCAACGTACTGTGTGCGATGCGGCAGGCCCCGGAATTCAGCCAGGGTTTCGGTCATCTTGTCGAGCGGCAGTCCCACCGCCTCACCCAGCGCCAGCGCCGCCAGCGCATTCGCCAGGTTATGTTGCCCGGTCATGCAAATCGCAGACGCCGGCATGATGGGTGATTCACCGTGTGCCAGCCACGTCGCACCATCGATCTTGACGAGTCCGTAGTCACTGGCTCCGGGTTGCCGACAGGTAAAGCCCGTGTGCGGACAGGCCCGGTTGACCAGCGATTCGACCAGCGGGTCATCGAGGTTGAATACCTGCAGTGCAGCCTGCCTGAAGATCGACTGCTTGACAGCGGCATACGCCTGCAGGTCGTCATAGCGGTCCATGTGATCGGCGCTGACGTTCAGCACCACGGCTGCACGTGGTCGCAGTGAGTGCACTGTTTCCAGCTGGAAGCTCGACAACTCCAGCACGTACAGGTCAGGCTCCTCATCCTTGATCAGGTCCAGCGCCGGCGTGCCGATGTTGCCACCGACGCGCACCTCCAGTCCGGCGCGTCGCGCCATCGCCCCCAGCAAAGTCACCACGGTACTCTTGCCATTGGAACCGGTGACTGCAATCACCGGCGCCGTAACCGTCCGGGCAAACAATTCGATATCGCCGATGACCGGCACCTGCCGCGCAACCGCGGCAGCAATCTCCGGCTCGTCCCTTGAAACACCGGGGCTGATGACGATTTGTTGCGCACGGTCAAACGCCTCGGCATTGAATTCACCCAGAAACAGGGCCACATCTGCCGGCAGCTCAGTGCTCAGGCGCCCCAGCCCGGGCGGTTGCTCGCGGCTGTCGACGATAGCCACCGGTACACCCTGCCGCGAAAGGAAACGCGCCACCGACAGGCCGGTCTCGCCGAGACCCACCACCAGCGTTCTGCGTGTCTTGTCAAACATCTCGGTCATCATTTTTGCCGGGACAACCATCAGTCAGTAGCCGATCCCGAAAACAACCTGCCTGTCGTTGTGTACATGAAATCACTCAACGTATCTTCAACGTCGCCAGACCTACCAGCACAAGAATCACGGTAATAATCCAGAAGCGCACAATGACGCGCGGTTCCGGCCAGCCTTTTAATTCGAAGTGATGATGCAGTGGCGCCATGTGAAAAATTCGCCGCCCGGTGAGCTTGTAGGAAGCGACCTGCAGGATGACCGATACGGTCTCCATGACAAACACACCGCCCATCAACATGAACACCAGCTCCTGCCGCACCAGCACGGCGACGATACCCAGTGCCGCACCCAGTGCCAGTGCGCCCACATCCCCCATGAACACCATGGCGGGATAGGCGTTGAACCAGAGAAAGCCGAGACCGGCACCCACCAGCGCGCCGCAGAAAACCACCACCTCGGAGGCGTCACGGATGTAGGGTATGCCGAGGTACACGGAAAACTTCACGTTGCCGGTGACGTAGGCAAACACCGCCAGCGCACCGGCAATCAGTACCGTTGGCAGGATGGCCAGCCCGTCGAGACCATCCGTCAGGTTGACCGCATTGCTCGACCCGACAATGACGAAAAAGGTCAGCACGACATAGAACCAGCCAAGATTGATGGCAATATCCTTGAAGAACGGCACGATCAGCGAGGTCTCGGCCGGTGTCGTTGACGTCAGGTACAGAAACATCGCCACAGTCAGTGCGACACCCGACTGCCAGGCTATCTTGCTGCGTGCCGACAAGCCGTCCGAGTTTTTCAGTACCAGTTTCTTATAGTCATCCACCCAGCCGATGGCACCGTACAGCGTCGTCGTCACCAGCATCACCCAGACATAACGATTGCCAAGATCCGCCCATAGCAGGGTCGCAACCGCGACCGCCACCAGGATCAGTGCGCCGCCCATGGTCGGCGTACCCGCCTTGACGAGGTGCGTTTGCGGGCCGTCATCGCGTACCGGCTGTCCGATCTGGTAACGTCCAAGGCGGCGGATCATCTCCGGCCCCACCAGGAAGGAAATGAGCAACGCCGTCAACACACCGAGGATGGCACGCAGTGTCAGGTACTGGAAGACATTAAAGCCGCTATGGAACTGGCTCAGGTAGTCGGCAAGATATAACAGCATGTCAGTGCACCCCCCCGCCGCCGGCTGCAACACGCAGTGCAGTCACGACGCGCTCCATGCGCATGCTGCGCGAGCCCTTGACCAGGATATGCAGCGGACCGGAAAGCTCTGCACGCAACGCATCCAGCAATTCATCCAGTGTGGCAAATGCCCCGCCCGGACCAGCGAATGCCGCCACCGCCTGCGCCGCCAGTTCACCCAGACCGTAAAGCCGCGTGACACCGGCGGCACGCGCCTTGCGACCGGCCGTTGCATGCAGCCCGGCCGCTGTTGCGCCGAGCTCACCCATGTCACCGAGCACCAGCCAGCTGTCATTGTCTGCAAGCGTCAGTACATCCAGCGCCGCCTGCAGTGATTCGGGGTTCGCGTTGTAGGTGTCGTCGATCAACGTGATATCACCGGGCAGTGAATGGACAGTGAAGCGGCCGGCAACCGGCGACAGAGACTCCAGCCCGTGTTTGACCGCCACCAGGTCTGCACCGGCCGCCAGCGAAGCGGCACAGGCTGCCAGCGCGTTCATGACGTTGTGCCGGCCGGGCAACGGCAGGCGGAATTCAATCTCGCCCTGTGCTGCCCGGAGGCGAACATCACTGCCGCGGGTGTCGCCGCTCCAATCGGCCGTCACCCCGGCATCTGCGTCGAGGCCGAAATCCACAATGCGACAATGACTGGCCAGCGAGCGCCACAGCGGGGCAAACTCATCATCGGCATTGATAACAGCCGTCCCGGTGGCGTCCAGGCGGGCGAACAATTCACCTTTTGCCCTCGCCACGCCCTCGATGTCGCCGAACCCCTGCAGGTGCGCCGGACCCGCATTCGTGACAACGGCGATCGTCGGTCGCGCCATTCCGGCGAGGTAGTCGATCTCGCCGGAATGGTTGGCCCCCATCTCCAGCACCGCGTATTGATCATCGGGCCCCAGGCGTGCCAGCGTCAGCGGCAAGCCAATGTCATTATTCAGATTGCCCTGCGTTGACAGCGTCCGACCAACCGCACGCAGGATCGACTCGCTCATGGCACGTACTGTGGTCTTGCCGTTGCTGCCGGTGATCGCCACCACCGGCAGGCAAAACTGTTGACGCCAGAAGGCGCTCAGCTGCCCCAGCGCCAGGCGTGTATCCGCCACCTCGATTTGCGGCAGTGACGACTCGCAGGGTCGGCTCACGGCGGCGGCAGCGGCACCCTGATCACGCGCGTCTTCAATGAAAGCGTGGCCATCGAAATTGGGGCCCTGCAGGGCGAAATACAGTGAACCCGGCTGCAGCTTGCGGGTGTCTGTACTGATGCCGCGAAAGGCGACATTGTCACCCGCTATACGGGCATCCAGCACCTGGGCAGCCTCTGACAGTAGCATAGCCATCATCGGGACCATTCCCGCGCAATGGCCCGGACGCGTTCGCGATCGCTGAATGGCACTGCCCGGTTACCGACAATCTGTACCGCTTCATGGCCCTTGCCGGCGATCAGCACAATGTCGTCTGCAGCGGCATGCTGCAACGCCCAGCCGATGGCGTGCGCACGATCATGCTCGACATGCACAGCAGCGGGTTGCTTAAGTCCGGAGCGGATATCTTTGACAATCTTCCCCGCATCTTCAGTGCGCGGATTGTCATCGGTGAGCACGATGGCATCGGCATGGCGCTCGGCAACCGCCCCCATCAATGAACGCTTGCCACGATCGCGGTCGCCGCCGGCACCAAACACGCACCACAGCTTGCCGCGACAATGTACACGCAGGGAGCTCAAACAGGCTTCCAGAGCAGCTGCGGTATGCGCGAAATCCACCACCGCCAGCGGGCGCCCGGCACCCATGTCAAAACGCTCCATGCGGCCCGGCACGGTACGTGTTTGTGCAAGTCGTTGCAGCGCCTCCGTGAACGGCAGACCGGTCACACACAGACTGGCAAGCGCCGCCAGCAGGTTACTGGCATTAAAACGCCCCAGCAATCCGCACTGCAATGAGCCGCTGCCCCATGGTGTATAGACATCCATACCAAGCCCGCTGACGTCATACTGCAGGTTGCGCCCGATCACCCACTGTGCAGGGAAACGCGTCCTGAAGGGATCGTTCTCCAGGCGATAGGCAATCGGGGCAACCCCCGGCGGGATGTTGCCCAGCAAGGCGCTGCCGAAAGCGTCATCGGCATTGATCACGGCATAGCGCAAACCGTCAGAATGAAACAGCTTGCGCTTGGCATCCGCATAGGACTCGACATCACCGTGGTAATCCAGATGGTCACGAGTCAGGTTGGTCAACACGGCCAGATCAAAAGTCACGCCACGCACCCGTCCCTGATCCATGGCGTGTGAGGAAACCTCCGCAACAACACAGCGTGCCCCGGCTTTCTGCAGGGAACACAGTGTCTGCTGTACCGTCAATGCATCCGGCGTGGTGTGGGTCGCTGCTGATAAATCGTCATACAGGCCGTAGCCGAGCGTTCCAATCACGCCACAACGACGGTCATCACTGTTCAGCGCCTGTGCAATAAAATGGCTGCACGAGGTTTTGCCATCGGTACCGGTGACGCCGATCGTGAACAGGCCACGCGACGGGTGGCCATAGTAACGGTCCGCGATCAGGCCGACCCGTTGTCCCAGGTCCGCTACCGCGACCACCGGCACCGGCAACAGGGCCGCCGTTTCCGCCAGGCCTGCATCGCCACTGACGGGCTCCCAGGCGACGGCTGCCGCACCCAGCGCAATCGCCTGCCGTGCATGCCGCAAGCCGTGTGTAAGGGTACCGCCAACCGCCATGAAAAGATCACCCGCCTGTACCTTGCGGCTGTCGATCGCCAACCCCGTCACGGCCACATCCTGCGTGACCTTGACGCCTCCAAAGCCATGCAGCAATCCACCCAGGGTATGCGCTGTAGCCATCAACTCTGCTGTCATCATGCGGGCTCCTCCTGTGCGGCGATGCTCGTTTCCAGCAACGGTACATCATCAGGAGGAACAGCCATCAAACGCAGCGCACCGGCCATGACCTTTGAAAACACCGGTGCAGCCACCTGTCCGCCATAGTATTTGCCGTTGGAGGGTTCATCGACCATTACGACCATGACAAAACGCGGATCACTGGCCGGCGCCATGCCGGCAAATATGGCCAGGTACTTTTTGCTCGAATAACCACCGGCGTTCGATTTCTTCGCCGTGCCGGTTTTACCGGCAACGCGGTAGCCGGCCACCCGCGCCTGGGGCGCCGTGCCATTGGGGCCGACTGCCTGCTCCAGCATGTCGCGGACCTGTTGCGCGACAGACGCCGGCAGTACGCGACGCTCCTCGGTCACCTCACCCTCGCGCAGGAAGGTCACCGAACGTTTGATTCCGCCGGTGGCGAGTACGGCATAGGCCTGCGCCAGCTGCAGCGGGGTCACGGACACGCCGTAGCCGAATGACAGCGTCGCGGTCTCAATAGCATTCCAGCCTCCGTGATGAGACAACAGCCCGGAAGCCTCGCCGGGAAAACCACTGTAGGTCTGCGCACCAAAGCCCAGCTCCGTCAACAATGACCAGATCTCTTCAGCGGGCAGTGACAGCGCCACCTTGGAGATACCGACATTACTCGACTTGCGGATGACGCCGGACAGATCCAGGTCGCCATAGTCATGCACGTCACGCACCGTATTGACACCGACACGCATCCAGCCCGGCGAGGTAGCGACCGGCGTTTCAGGCCGATAGCGTCCGCTGTCCAGGGCGCTCGCGGCAATGAACGGCTTCATGGTAGAACCCGGCTCGAAAACATCCGTAACGGCACGGTTACGCATGCTGGAACGACGCAATTGCTGACGGTTATTCGGATTGAACGAGGGCTGGTTCACCATCGCAACGACTTCACCGCTTTTAACGTCCAGCACCACGGCAGACGCCGCACGCGCCTGGTGTTCCTGCACGGCCGCCTTCAGCTCACGGTAGGCAAGATACTGGATGCGACGATCAATGCTGAGCACCAGGTCCTTGCCGGGGCGTGGCCGACTGATTCCTTCCACGTCTTCGATAATGCGGTGATTACCATCCTTGACGACCCGCTTGGCACCGGGCTCGCCACCCAGCCACTCTTCATAGGCCAGTTCTATGCCCTCCTGGCCGGCGTCATCGATATTGGTAAAACCCGTCACGTGCGCAGTCACCTCGCCGCCCGGATAATAGCGACGGTATTCGCGCTGCAGGTGGACGCCGGGAATCTTCAGTGCCGCGACCTGCCCGGCCAGGTCCGGACTGATGTGGCGCCGTAAATAAATGAATTCCCGGTCTGCACGGCTTGCCAGCAGGTCCCGCACCTTGTCGCTGTCGAGAGAAAGCAGTTTCGTCAGTTCCGGAATGCGCTGCTGTTCATCGCCCAGCACCTGCGGGTTGACCCATACCGATTCAACCGGCGTACTGATCGCCAGCGGCTCGCCGTTGCGGTCCAGGATCTTGCCACGATGCGCCGGCAGAGACACCACGCGCAGGTGACGTGCATCGGCCTGCGACAGCAGAAACTCCTTGTCCAGCACCTGCAGGCACACCGCACGCCACAGCAGTGAAACGGCCGCCAGCCCCATGCATAAATACAGGAAGGCACGGCGACCATTAAAACCGGCTGTATCTCTGCGATAATTCATGGTTTCACAATTACCATGTTGTCCGCGGACAAACCCACCATGCCAAGCTGTTCGCGCGCAGCACGTTCAACCTTCCCGTGCGTTGACAGCGTGCTTTGCTCCAGCTGCAACTGGCCCCATTCAATATCCATGTTGTCGCGTTCATTACCCAGCGCCGTCCACTCGACAAACAGCTTGCGTGCCTTGTGTTTTGAATACACGACGCCAACAGACGAAATAACCACTGCCAGCAGGATCACAATCAGGTTCAGCGGGCGCGCACTCATTGCAACCGCTCCGCGACACGTAACACCGCACTGCGTGCACGCGGATTGGCAGCGACTTCCGCGTCACCGGCACGCACTGCCTTGCCCACCGGCTTCAGGCGTGGGCGGTAATCCATGCCGGCCAGCGGGAATTCCTGCGGGGGCTGTTCGCCACGGTACTCGTCGCGAATAAAACGTTTCACGATGCGGTCTTCCAGCGAATGAAAACTGATGACCGCCATACGACCACGGGGGGCGAGCATGTCCGGCACCTGCTCAAGCACGGCAGCGACATCATCCAGCTCGTGGTTGATATAAATACGAATGGCCTGGAAGCTGCGGGTCGCCGGGTGCTTGCGCTTTTCATGCACTGGCACGGCCGCTGCAATCAACTCGGCCAGCTGGCGCGTCGACTGCAGGGGTTGCGTGTTGCGCAGCGCGATGATGGCGCGCGCAATACGCCGGGAAAAGCGCTCTTCCCCGTAGACCTTCAATACCTTGCTGATCTGCTGTTCATCCGCTTCCTGTAACCACTGTGCGGCGCTGATGCCGTGCGCGGGATCCATGCGCATGTCGAGTGGTCCGTCTTCGGAAAAACTGAAACCGCGGGAGGCATCATCCAGTTGCGGCGAGGAGACACCGAGGTCAAGCAACAAACCGTTCACGCGACCCTGCAAATGCTGCTGTTCAAGCATGCTACCCAGCATTACAAAACTACCCTGTTCAATCTCAAAACGCGGGTCTCCGCCAAACTGTTGCGTCGCCGACTGTACTGCCTCGGGGTCCTTGTCCATCGCCAGGAGCCTGCCCTCCGGTCCAAGCATTGCGAGAATCGCGCCTGCATGTCCACCGCGACCAAAGGTCCCATCAACGTAAATTCCACCCGGTTGTATTGAAAGCCCCGCCAGCACTTCCTTGAGGAGTACCGGCTGATGTGAATATTCCTGTGTCACGGATCAGAGCGTCAGTGATTCCAGTGAATCCGGCATATCACCTTCATCACCATCGCCCGACACCCATTCACCGCAATTCCTTTCCCACGCCTCTTCATTCCAGATTTCAAACTTGTTGCCCAGGCCTGCCAGCACCACACGCTTTTCCAGGTTGGCGAATTCACGCAAACGCGGCGGAATCAGGATCCGCCCGTTCTTGTCCATTTCGAATTCGGTCGCATGGCCCAGCAACATGCGCTGCAGGGTACGTGTGCGTTTGTTCTGGTTGGGAAGGCGGACAAGCTTGCGTTCAATCTCGTCCCACTCGGGCTGGGGGTAGAGCAACAGGCAACTGTCATCATGGACGGTCAACACCACGTGACCCTGGCAACGCTCCATCAGGTCAGCACGGTAACGGGTAGGAAGGGCTATGCGCCCCTTCGCATCCAGATTGACTGCGCTACCACCTCTAAACAATTCCGCCCCCTTTTTCTCCCTAGGAACCCACAAAACACCACTGAGCCCCACTTCGCGACACTATAGGGAGGAAGGTCGAATTCGTCAAGCATAATTTTGCAAAAAACGTTATCTGGACAGTAACTTAGCTCATATTCCCCATTTGACAGCATACGCTTGCGAACATACAAATTAGAAATCAAAAGGTTGCCGGAGTTACCTAGTGTAAATTGACAACATGCCGGTGATTTCTGGTTTTTTTTATCCCTCAAGCGGCTCAATCGGGTCACGTCGGTGGATATTATAACCAGATATTGAACCCAATATGTTGGGTTTTAAATACTAATATTTACCCATATAAAGTGATCAGCCCCACCTGGCAGCCATCCAGCCCCTCCAACCGGGCGGTTGGCTGGTGCTTTTACATCGCGCAAAAAAAGGCCTGCAATGCAGGCCTATTCTGAAACAGTCGTCCTGTTGTCTCAGAACGGAATATCATCATCAAAATCACCGGCCGGTGCTGAGGAGGCTTTCGCGGGGGCTGGCGCAGACTGCGAGGGTGCAGATTCTGCCGAGAACCCGGCACTACCACCGCCGCGGCTGCCCAGCATTTGCATCTCGTCGGCCACAATCTCCGTGGTATAGCGATCATTTCCGGTATTGTCCTGCCACTTGCGGGTCTGCAGCTTGCCTTCGATATAGACCTGCGAGCCTTTTTTCAGGTATTCGCCGGCAATTTCACCGAGTCGACGAAACATCACCACACGGTGCCATTCAGTCTTTTCCTGCTGCTCACCGGTCTGCTTGTCTTTCCAGGATTCCGAGGTTGCCAGCGTGATGTTGGCGACCGCATTACCGTTTGGCATATACCGCACCTCGGGATCCTTGCCCAGGTTCCCGACCAGAATAACCTTGTTCACTCCTCGTGCCATGTTGTTCTCCTGTTATAAATAGATGTTCACTGCCCCTGTGAACCGCGCATCGACAGTATTTCGTGTGCCATATTCTATGCGAAGGGTTGGTGGGACGCTATGGGCATTGGCTGACAGGTACCCTGTACATTAGTACGGTTTTACCGCCATGATCGCGGACGCGGTCCGCTCCTACAACAAATGTATCTAATGGTGCAGGAGCGCTTCGCAAGCGCGATTACGGTAGCGCCGACTCATCAAACAGCTGTTTATCGACCTTCAGGTAGGCGACGCCCTCCTCCGCCACGACCACCGCCTCAGCCACCCCGTTGAGTGCGGCCAGCTGCCGC
Organism: uncultured Ectothiorhodospiraceae bacterium; assembly: GCA_947258515.1. Lineage (GTDB taxonomy): Bacteria > Pseudomonadota > Gammaproteobacteria > UBA9214 > UBA9214 > UBA9214. The sequence goes on along the minus strand of CAMYIO010000005.1, from coordinate 3,482 downwards.
GACAGCCGCTCGGCCTCCGCTGAGTCAGTGACGTCAACCTTATATAAATAGCTGCTGAATTTTTCCGGTCGGGACATGGACGCTGCCAGCAACAGCCACACCAGGGCACCGGCTGCCGCACAGAGGAAAACAGCATGCGCGCCATAGCGTCCGTGCAACAGGCCACCCAGCGTACCACCGAGAAACGCACCGAAAAATTGCGAGCTGGAATAAAACCCCATGGCCGTGCCACGGCAATCCGCCGGCGCTACCCGGGAGATTAATGACGGTAACATCGCCTCCAGCAGGTTAAAGGCCGTGAAAAAGACGAACAGCAGCAACACCATGCTGACAGCGGAAACCGGTACAAAAAACAGTCCCAGCAGCGCAGCGATCAACAGGGCAATGGCGAACAGGAAGACCGGTTTGGTATGCCCCTTGCGCTCGGCCTGAATAATCAGCGGCAACATGGCGAGCACCGAACACACCAGCACCGGCAGATAGACCTTCCAGTGCTGACTGGCATCAATACCGGCTTCATCACGCAACACCAGTGGCAACACCACGAAACTGGCAGTGAGGATGGCATGCAACATCAGGATGCCGAAATCGAGGCGTAACAGTTGCACCTGCCGCAACACCCGGCCGAACTGTGCCGGTATCGCCTCGGCGACACGGTGCGGACGGCTCACTGCCGGTCGCGGCACCACAAAGACCACAACCAGGATACCGCCGAGCGCCAGCACCCCGGTAATCGCGAAAATCCCCGGAACACCGACCCAGTCATTCAAGACCGGTCCCAGCACCATGGCTGCTGCAAACGACAGGCCGATGCTCATGCCGATCAGCGCCATGGCCTTGATGCGGTGCTGCTCACGGGTGAGATCGGCCGCCAGTGCCATGATGGCCGCGGCGATGGCACCGGCACCCTGCAGAGCGCGACCGACGATGACGGCAACCATGCTGTCCGCCATGGCCGCCACCACGCTGCCCAGGGCAAAGATCAGCAAACCGCCAACGATCACCGGCTTGCGACCGATACGGTCCGACAGCAATCCCGCCGGTATCTGCAACAGCGCCTGGGTGAGCCCATAGATACCGATGGCCAGTCCGGTCAACGCCGGGGTGACGCCCTCAAGATCGACCGCATAGAGGGCAAACACCGGCAGGATCATGAACAGCCCCAGCATACGCAGCGCGTAAACGCTTGATAATGAAAGGGCCGCCCGCAATTCCTCGCGATTCATACCACCTTCTGCATGATCCAGACGCTGCACCGTTTAGCGCTCCTCATTACCCTGACTCTGAAAACGCAGTATATTAGCAGGTTGCCCTAACCCACAGTGAACTTCGATGGACACAATTCAAATTCGCGGTGCCCGCACCCATAACCTGAAAAACATTGACCTGGACCTGCCGCGGGACAAGTTGATCGTGATGACAGGCCTGTCGGGTTCCGGCAAGTCCTCGCTGGCCTTCGACACCATCTATGCGGAAGGCCAGCGACGCTACGTCGAGTCACTGTCGGCCTATGCGCGCCAGTTCCTGTCGATGATGGAAAAGCCGGATGTCGATCATATCGAGGGCCTGTCACCCGCCATCTCGATTGAACAGAAATCCACCTCGCACAATCCGCGTTCAACGGTAGGCACCATTACCGAGATCTATGATTACCTGCGACTGCTGTACGCACGCGTCGGTACGCCACACTGCCCGGAACACGGCACCGTGCTGGAAGCACAGACCATCAGCCAGATGGTTGATCACGTACTGTCACTGCCTGAAGGCAGCCGCCTGATGTTACTGGCACCGGTGGTCGATGCGCGCAAGGGTGAACACGTACAGGTGCTGGAAGAGCTGCGGGCTCACGGCTTCGTGCGTGCACGCATCGACGGCAAGGTCGTGGAACTCGACCAGCCACCGAAACTGGACCTGCGGCGCAAGCATGTCATTGAGGCCGTTGTTGACCGCTTCAAGGTCCGCGAGGACCTGCAACTGCGCCTTGCAGAATCATTCGAAACGGCACTGAACCTGTCGGACGGACTGGCACGCATTGCCTGGATGGACAAGACTGGCGAGGAAGAACTGCTGTTCTCGGCGAAGTTTGCCTGCGCGCAATGCGGCTACTCGATCAGCGAACTGGAACCCCGACTGTTTTCCTTCAACAACCCCGCCGGTGCCTGCCCGGAATGCGATGGTCTCGGGGTACGCCAGTATTTCGATGCCGAGCGTGTGGTCGCACATCCGGAACTGAGTCTCACCGGCGGCGCCGTGCGTGGCTGGGATCGCCGCAATGCCTACTATTTCCAGCTGATCACATCACTCGCGGAACACTACGGCTTTGACCTTGAAACACCCTTCGAGGACCTGCCCGACGATATCCAGGAGATCATCCTGCATGGCAGCAAGGGAGAACAGATCGACTTCACCTATCTGCATGAGCGCCGCGGCTCGGTGATTCGCAGGCATCCGTTCGAAGGCATTATTACCAACATGAAACGCCGCTATCTCGAAACCGAATCGAGCACAGTGCGCGAAGAACTGTCCCGCTACCTCAGCAACCAGACCTGCCCGGACTGCCAGGGTTCGCGGCTCAACCAGGCCGCCTGCCATGTCACCATCAATGGCAGGAACCTGCCGGACACCACCGCACTGCCGGTCGGTGCCTGCCAGACACTGTTTTCATCGTTGCAACTGCAGGGCCGGCGCGGCGAGATCGCCGGCAAGGTGTTGAAAGAAATCAACCAGCGACTGACCTTCCTCGTCAACGTCGGCCTCGATTACCTGTCACTCGATCGCAGCGCGGAAACACTCTCCGGCGGCGAGGCGCAACGCATCCGCCTGGCCAGCCAGATAGGCGCCGGCCTGGTGGGCGTCATGTACATACTCGACGAACCCTCCATCGGGCTGCATCAACGCGACAATCAGCGCCTGCTGAACACCCTTACCCACCTGCGTGATCTTGGCAATACCGTGATCGTCATTGAACACGACGAGGAAGCGATCCGCGCCAGTGACTACGTCGTCGACATCGGACCCGGTGCCGGTGTGCACGGTGGGCAGATTGTCTCGCAGGGAACACCGGCAGAAATCATTGCGGACAAGCATTCACTCACGGGACGCTACCTCGCCGGTGACGAGGTGATCACTGTTGCAGAACATGACTGTGTCTTTGATCCCGACATGAAACTGGTCATCAAGGGCGCCACCGGCAACAACCTGAAAGCAGTCACCGCGGAAATTCCGGTTGGGCAGATGACCTGTATCACCGGCGTCTCCGGTTCCGGCAAGTCGACCCTGATTAACGATACCCTGTACCGTCGTGCCGCCCAGGTACTCAACAAGGCTTCCACCACGGCGGCGGCCTGCGAGGCAATTGAAGGCCTGGAATATTTCGACAAGATCGTCGACATCGACCAGAGCCCGATTGGCCGCACGCCGCGCTCCAACCCCGCCACCTATACCGGCCTGTTTACGCCGTTGCGCGAACTGTTTGCCGCGAC
>CAMYIO010000004.1 GCA_947258515.1 uncultured Ectothiorhodospiraceae bacterium | reverse complement strand
TTTACTGCCGCTTCGCTGTTGCTTGCCTTCTGGGTACTGCCGCTGATGGTCACGGCGGTGACGCCGTTCAGTTACCGGGAAGTCGTTGGCATTGCAAAGGATGCCTTGCTGACGGCTTTCGTCGCCAACAACGCGTTCATTGTGTTACCCGTGCTGGTGGAACGTTCAAAGCTCCTGCTGCGCAAACATCGTCTGCTCGACCATGAGACAGACTCGGCTGTGGAAGTATTGATACCGATCCTGTTCACCTTCCCCAATGCAGGCCGACTGCTGACCCTGCTGTTCATACCCTTTGCCGCCTGGCTTGCCGGCGCTTCGTTTTCGGGCGCAGACTACTCCACCCTGTTCGCTGCCGGTGTACCGAGTTATTTTGCCAAGGCACAGGTGGCACTCCCGTTCCTGATGGATTTATTCGGCCTGCCGCATGACCTGTTCCAGCTCTATATCCCGACCACGATTATTACCGGCAAGTTCGATGCCATGGTCACGGCGATGAACCTGCTGGCATTCGCCCTGATCGGGGCTGGCGCCATGAGTGGCTTTATGGTCCTGAAAAAGACACGACTCATTCGTGCAGCCCTGGCGATAGCGGCCGGTATTGCCATCACGGTGATACTGGTCCGCCTGCTGCTGATAACCACCATCGACACTACCTACAACAAGGACCAGACGCTGAGAGAGATGCACAGCCCGCGCGAGCAGGTGTCAGGCATTGTCCACAGGGACCGCACACTGGTGCAACAGGATACGACCACTGTCGGTACACGACTTGAGGATATCAAACAGCGCGGCACCTTGCGGGTGGGTTACGATTCGACCAACCTGCCCTTCAGTTTTATCAATGACAAAGGCCTGCTGGTGGGTTTCGATATTGACCTGGCCGTCAACCTGGCCCATGCACTCGGGCTTGAGGCCGAGTTTGTTCCGGCGAACAGGCAGGAATTCCCGACCTTGCTTGCCAGCGGCGTTATCGACATCATGCCGAGCGTCTGGTACCTGCCAACCTGGTTTGACTCGGTGCGCTTTTCAAAGCCCTACATGACGATTACCGTGGGCTTTGCCCTGCTCGATGAACGCCGCCACGAGTTCACTGACCTGGCTACCCTCCGCGCAAGCCAGGGCCTCCGCATCGGCATACCGATCGATATCACGCAAGACAACAAGCCCCGTTCGGAGCGCTACTTCGGTAACGCGAATCCTGAATTTATCACGCTCGATTCCTGGGCCCCGTTCTTCGAAGGCAAGCATCCTGAAATAGATGCCTTCCTGATGCCTGCAGAAACCGGATCTGCATGGACACTGCTGCATCCCGAGTACACGGTGGTCATACCACAACCGTATCCAATGAAGAGACACTCGGCCTTCGGACTGGCCCTGGATGCCGATGAGCTAGACCGGTTAGTCGACCAGTGGGTGTTGTTCGCGACAAGTGAAGGCACAATACAACGTGGCTACGATTACTGGATCCTGGGACAGGGCGCGATAGACAAGCGACCGCGCTGGTCCATTATTCGCGACGTGCTGGGCTGGACGGACTAAGCAACTCACCCGCCGCGTCTATCACATCGTTGAAAAAATATAACTGTAGGAGCGGCGCCTCGCCGCGAATCGCGCCGGGGACGGCGCTCCTACAGTATGCGTCAGAACCTCACCTGCAGTGGATTCTAGAATCACCGCATCATGAAGCACTTCACAAGCGGAATCGATACAACCGTCACATAGCGGATACAATACGCTCCTGCAGGTGCGTCTATTCTTGTAGGAGCGCTTCGCAAGCGCGATCGATACAAGTGTTACATCGCAGCTGCGATCCACCCATTCCGTTCACTGATTCAGTTCGACTGCGTACCCTGCAGTTCCATGAGCTGTTGCTCGTAGCGGTCAGCCTTCGCGGTATCCCCGGCCTTGCGCGTGTAGGACGCCAGCGCTGACAGTATCTCTATATTATATTGCGCACGCTCATGGTAATGCTCAAGGACCTCGATGGCCTTGCCGGTCTCGCCATTGGCATCCAGCGCCACCGCGTAGACATAGGCGAAACGTGCATTGTCAGCCTGCAGTTCGACTGCACGCGCCAGGGCCTCGACCGCACCCGGTAGCTGCTTGCTGCGTACCAGCGCCAGGCCATAGGCATAATGCAGGTCCGCATATTGCGGCGCCAGCGCCAGGCCCTGCCTGAGCGTGTTGAGTGCTGCCTGCTCGCGTCCCGTTGCGCGAAACAGGTCAGCAAGATTGATATAGGCGGGCACATATGACTCATCGAGTATCAGCGCCTGACGATAGGCCTGTTCGGCCTCGGCTGCGTCGCCCATACGCAGATAGAGGTTACCCAGGTTGATGTGTGTCTGCGGATGTTCGGCGTTGAACAGCTGCGCTGCAATATAATCGTCAACGGCCTGTTGCAGACGGGCACGCTGCAGCGCATCGAGCGAATTTTCAGGGGTATCCACCAGTACCCGGCCAGCCTCGATACGCACCGCGAGAACCTCATCATCCAGCAGGTGCCTGGCGATCGGGTAGCGCATGCCCGGCTGCAGCGACATGAGTGCATCGAGTCCACCCAGACGCACCATCGGATCGTCATCATAGAGTGAGTCACTGATCGCCTGTATGGCCTGCGGTGTCGGGTATTGTGCGAGCAGGGATAGCGCCGTGGCCCGTGCGATAGCCGGCTGTTCCTCGCGGCCAATCAACTCGAGCAATTGTGCAGCGCTGTCCGGTGCAGCGTTGCGTGCCGCGTGTAAGGTTGCGGCAAAGTCCTGGTAGCCCGTGGCCGGCGTGCCGTACCACTCGCGCACGCGTTCGGCCGCCCAGCGGCTGCTCTGGTCTGCATGGCAGCGGGTACAGGCGTTGGGTGCGCCGAGGCTATCCGACAGATCGGGACGCGGTATGCGGATACTGTGGTCACGGCGCGGATCCACGACCATGTAGCTGGTCTCAGGCATATGGCATTCCACACAGCGCGCGCCCTCGCTTTCGGGCTTGTGGAAATGATGTTGCGCGCTCGCGAAGCGGTCCGCGGCGTGGCAGCCCAGACAGACCTGATCACCCGCTGCCCGCAAGTCCAGCGAGTGCGCTTCGTGGCAGTCGCCGCAGGTCACGCCGGCATGAAACATCTTGCTCTGGATGAAGGAACCATAGACATAGACCTCATCCTTGATCTGACCATCCGGGTAATAAAGCCGTTCTGTCAGCAGTGCCGGGCGGTAGGCATCCATGAAGGCATGACCGGGCACATAGCCTGAACCTATGGCCGCGCGGCGCGCATGGCATTGGGCGCACACCTGGATTTCGGTGGTACTGTCACGGGGTATGCTGCGCTGCGCCGTGCCCGTTTTCGGGTCCATCTGCCAGGACACACCCTTGCGCTCGTCGAAGCTGACTACCAGGCCACGCGTCTTGTCCAGCGCCTGCGCCGCCGCGTCTTTTGCGGCCCACTCGTTATGCCCGGAACCCGGGCCATGGCAGGCCTCGCATGAGACGTTGATTTCGGACCAGCGGCTATCGAAGCGCTGGCTGCCCGCATCATAGTTCTTTTGCAGGTTGGTTGAATGACAGTCCGCACACATGAAGTTCCAGTTCTGGTTGTGACCGGTCCAGTGCAGTTCATCGTTGTGATCGATATGCTCGTCGGGATAGAGATGGAACCAGCGCTGACCGCCCGCCTCTGCCGGGCGCGAGTCCCAGGCGATACCGAGCGCCTGCAGGCGCCCGCCCGGAAACTCGATCAGGTATTGCTGCAGCGGGGTGACACCAAAGGTGTACTTGATCGGGTAGTCCTGCAGACTGCCATCGGGGCCGTCGGTGCGGACCATGAAGCGTTCACCCTCGCGATAGAAACGCGAGGTAACATCGTAATACTGAAATTCGGCATTGTTAAAATCGCCGAGCACGCTTTGCGCGTTCGCCTCCTGCATCGCAAAATCATGGTGCGAACCCTGCCACTGTTGGAACTGCCCGGCATGGCAGGCCGCACAGCTGGCGCCACCGACATAGGTCGCATTCGCCGTTGCAGCCGGCCATGCTGCCGATGTCTGCGTCGGGACGGCCGAAGCAAGTTCCGGCGCTCGTTGAGTTTGCCAGACCAGAGCCGCGACAGTGATCAGCAGCAATGCGGCCAGAACCATGAACAGTATTTTTTTCGACATATTTTTACATCGGGTGGATCGGGATAAAGGCCAGCCATGTACAGTGTTGACGCGAAGGCGAGGTCTCCTGGGTTAGATGGCGGAGAGGAAGGGATTCGAACCCTTGTGGGGATTGCTCCCCCAACCGATTTCGAGTCGATATCATAGTACAGCAACTTACTTTTAATCAAACAGTTGTGCCATTCTCCCCTTTTGGCTCCTACCCTGAAATACCGCCATTTACGGATGTTTTGTGTTCAAGCTTATTACGTTTTCTCTACGCTGCAGCATTCCAGCCCACACCAACAACCCCCCTCTCCCTCCGGGAGAGGGCCGCCCGCGGGCAAAAGGGGGCGATCGTCAACGTGTCAAGCACCGCGTCCAAGTTAGGGCTCGCAAACCATGCAGCCTACTGCGCCAGCCTGGGCACTTTGAAACTCATGCAGCATCAGCATGAATCTCAAATTCAGTCGCTTTCACAATTGGCTTCACCGACCTATTCTCTTTTCTAAGCTCAACAAATCCATAGTGTGCCATCGTTTTCAGCGTCCTAGACAGATTGCTCGGCTGACGGCCAGCCGCATCAGCAAGCTCCGTTAGCGATTCAGGCTGCATCTCAGCTATCATTTTCAGCAACGCACGATTATTGTCACTCAGCACTTCTGCCATTGATTTCATCGACGGAAACCAGATCTTTGGCTCATTTCTCTTTGGCTTATGCTCACCACGGGCAATAGCAAGCACCCGCTGCCTGATTTTGTCCTGAGACATAATGCCTATAACGATCTTTTTCATAATTCACCTCACATAACTGCAGTCACTTCATTCCTCCGAGGACTTTATCTACCTCAGTGAAGAAATCGGTAAGCAGCTGTTCTGCCGACTCAAAAACATATGGAACGCCCTTGTCATCTGGATTCATATGCTTATGGTCATAAGCAATTCTTCTTCCCGTAAAACGCCCGCGCTTTCTGGTTTTGATCAAATGGGCATTATCAAATCCCAAAAGCCTTTTCCCATAACGATCATGCAATGTAAGGCAATATTTGACACCATAAGGGCATTCCCTCGTTGCCATCTCCAGCTGCCTAGCTTCGATCTTTATCCAGCACCCCTTATCCTGAGCGAGGATTTCACCATTGAGATCCAGTAAGTAATCCAGTCCCTTGTCTTTACTCATGACACACAACATTCTCTCACACTTATCATCGGATGATAAGCATTAATCTTGAGCGATAACCCCATTATTGTTTATCCTATGAATACAGTCGGTTATAGCATTACATGCCCCACTATTCATCAAAACCTCTGTGCGAGGTTGCTTCCTCATCAACCCAGTCTTCCTCCTCCCAGGACATACCTTTCCTGCCTGGCACTTTGCGTGTTGGACCCGACTTATAAAAGCGGCAGGATTTCGGGCCATAACAAAATGTCTCGAAACGATATTGACGCTGTTCCGGGTTCCAGTGATCTACAGTGATTATGACTGGCATCCTGCAACCCCAAATACAGCTGGAACACCTGGATTCATAGGTTCTCGCTGATAGCCTGCGATGGCCCCGTGACCGGTAGATGTCGAGATGGGGTGGTATTCCATGCCAGGGAGGCCCGTCTGTCTGAGCTTCTTCTTTGATACTCGAAACAGACAGGCCACTGACTTTGTAATACTCGACGGACTCTATACGGGAATCCTGCACAGGATGGGCCTTCCCGTTTGCAGTGACACCGCACTGAAATTCATGCTTCTCCTGGGCAGCTTTCCCGATGCCTACCCAAAAAGTTTGAGGAATTCCCGAGACAGCCCAATCGATACGAAGTGAATACCCCAGATACCCGTGATTTCTTTCATCGAAAGAACGGTTAAGCCGAATTCTCGGCTGTACTGAGGTAACTACTCCATTCCAGTCAATCTTCTCCACTATCCCAGTGCGCTCTTGCTGTAATTTGTGAGCCTGAGTACCCGAAATATAATCCAACGGAGTCAGGTCTTGCATTAACGCATAATTGCATGACCTGGCCTCGTTAACATTCGCCCAGACTGCAGCATTTGAGAGCCTAAGCGATTCGATTCGTATTGGTCGACTCCCAATTTAAGCCAAGACAGCAATCTCTTCGCCGAAACATCTTCGCCAAACTCTTCTATTAATAAGCGAATTAGTCTGCTGACAAAGGCATTGTAATCATGATCGTTGACGACCTTGAGATCTTCGTCTAAATCATCCAAATTATCTGCGAGCAGACTAAGGTTGTTCTTGGAGGTTTGCTCAAGGATTTCGCGACGAAATAATATGTGATACCTGCCGATCACTCCATCGGATGGCTTTTTCAAATATTTCAGCACTCGGTCGGCACCAATAACATTCGGATAAAGCAAACGAAGCAGCGCACCCCGCAAGTAATCATCTTTATCTGACAGTTGGTTATCATTCACCTCGTCTAATACAGCTTCGAGGTCTTGTATTCTAGCTGGGCATACAATCGCAAATGCATCGATCGCCTTGCTTCTGAGGTGATCTGGCTTTGATGAGTCTCGAATAAAAGTCAGGAGCGGCTCTCCCAACTCGGTAATTTCTGGGCCGCCCGCAATTGCGTCAAGTACAGTGCTCACTAGATGAGACTCACATTTGTCTTTCGTGAGGATTCTCTCGAATTCTGGTACAAGAGCGGGATCCGACAGCCCACCCAATTCGGCTCTCGACCAATTGTCCCCCCTAAACCATGGATCTCTCGCGGCTAATTTCTCAAGTGTTTGAAGAGCGAATCTTTTGGTGTGTGGTGTCCATGCCTTCGCATCGCCATAGATTAGAGCTCCGTAGGGATCATGGATAAGGACATGGTCGGCCATGCCTGACAACATCGTTACTAACCAGGCATAGACGCCCCTCAAGTCGGGTGCCGTACCCCCGTCGATACCTGTCATCAGCGCGATAACTCTGCGTAGTGAAAGACCAGCCCTGACACGCGAGGCGAGAAATCTTGCCGCCATATATTCGGCGATTTTTCGATGCCTGGGTTCAATTCGCTTTTTTTCCGCAGCCTTGAAGACGCGTCGCCCAGCAGCCACCTTCATGGCAAATAAGTCTCCGTCAAATTCATGAATTGCAGGAAATACGCGACTTGAATGGATACGATCACACGCGATGCCAGCGACATTTGACAACATCAGTATCGATGCAAGGTAGTCAGAGGCGAGCACGAGCTTCCTGTCACTGACCCAGTCGTCAACCGCTTCATAATGATCTTTGTTTAGCTCTTTCAGTAGAGCTTTGCACGCACCTTCCATCAGCTCCGTACGATTGCCCGGCCATGCATTTTCTTCACGGTAGAAGTCGTGCAAGAGTTAAAAATCTTGCGGATTAGTTAAGAAATCCTCAAGACCGTGGATCCGCGCGCCAGCAACGAACTCCTCTGCATCTGGAATCAGTGTCAGGACGTCCTCGGGCGAGAGAGGCTGTAATTCAAGCTGCAAAATCGGAGCACCGTTACTGACAGCACTTAGTGATTCAAGGTCTTTTCCTCCATGCCATTCGGCCATACGACAGGAGATTCTAGATTTTGGAGATCCGAGGTGCTTCAAACGACTAATGATTGCGTCCAATACGTCAATACCATTGGCACGACTGCGATGCTCATCGAGACCATCTAGGTACAGTGTTTTGCCTATAAGATGGTCAAGCTTCGGAGCACTCAAAAACTCTCCTATACGGACGAATTCTGCTTGTTCTTCTTTCTCCGCGGCGTATCGAAACGAGGTTGTTTTCCCGAGCCCAGGCTCGCCCAACACAACGAAGACGTAATTCTCGAAGAAGGCTTCAATTTCGCCGCGCGGCTGTAGCGAGCCGTCGTGGAGTACAGGTTTTACCTGCAAAAAGTCTCGCTTTGCATCTGCCATCAATCATTCCGTGAAACTAAGTACTTGGAGAGTAAAAGCCTCTTTCCCGAAAGTCTACGATATTTGACCAGCCGTACACCTCACTTTTCGCACCGCTTGCTTCCAAAATAAAGACAATATTGAAGTTGGCGGTTCAGGTGCTTCTGGTGTTGAAAATGCTGGTAAGTGTTAATGGCAACCGAATGGCTGTGACCATTCCGGCCCGCTTGCGCGGAAATGCCTTGGGACACCAATCCCTACAGCCTGAGTATGCCTGGTTTCAGGCAATGCGGGTTATCCCTGTCGGGAATCTGCCCGCAAGCCGGGTAGGAAATGGCTGTTCCTGGAGGAACATTTGAAGGAGTGGCTCAAAGGCGATTATGCTGCGTCCGGGGAGATGGCGCACAAGCGAGGTGCATTGTGTCCATCTACAAACGAGAAGACAGTCCCAATTACTGGGTCAACATCTCAATCCCGGGCTGCAAGCCGGTGCAGAAAAGCGCTCGGACTGCAAACCGGAAATTAGCACAGGAGTTCCATGACAAGCTCAAGGCCAAACTGTGGCGACAATCCATGCTGGACGAGAAGCGGTCGTATCTCTGGGAGGAAGCGGTCCTGCGATATCTCAGCGAGACAACTCACAAGCGTGACCACGAAGGTGACAAGGCCCGCTTGCGCTGGCTGCACCCTCATCTGGAAGGCCTGACCTTGAGTGAGATAACACGTGACCGGATGGATGAGATCATGGCCGCCAAGGCGCATCGGTCTCCGGGTACGGTCAACCGTTATCTGGCGACGGTCCGGGCCATCCTGCGGAAGGCCTGCCGTGAATGGGCGTGGTGTGATTCCTACCCGGCACTCAACATGCGTCGGGAGCCATCCAGACGGGTCCGGTGGATCACGGAGGCCGAAGCTGCGAGGCTGCTGGCCGCCCTGCCCCCGCATCTGTCCGACATGGCGGAGTTCGCTCTGGCGACCGGCCTGCGTGCGAGTAACGTGCGTGAGCTGGTCTGGTCACAGGTGGATCTGTCCCGGCAAGTCGCCTGGCTGTATGCGGATCAGGTCAAGAACAACACCGACCTGACTATTCCGCTGAACGATACGGCCATCGAGGTGATCCGCCGGCGACTGGGTATCCATGACACCCATGTGTTCAGCTACCGGGGGAAGCCGTTGCGCAATATCAACGCCGATGCCTGGCAGCGGGCCTGTGAGCGTGCGGAGATCACCGATTTCCGCTGGCACGACCTCAGGCATACCTGGGCCTCATGGCACGTGCAGAACGGCACCAGCCTGCAGGAGCTGATGGAACTGGGCGGTTGGAAGTCGTACAAGATGGTGCTGTGTTATGCCCATCTTGCCGGTGACCATCTACGGGGTGCAGCGGGGAATATTATTACAATTTCTCTACGTTGCGCGGCTCAAACTGACGAACAGAAACAGGAGGTGAACCTATAAACATCTGATATATGGCGGAGAGGGTGGGGTTCGAACCCACGTGGGGCTAACGCCCCCAACCGATTTCGAGTCGGTGCCGGTATGACCGCTTCGGTACCTCTCCAGTGACTATAAAAGTCTAACAGGTTTGATTACTTTGCCGATCTATGCGATATGATAACCCCACAACGATTCAGGAATATTCCTCGTTACAAGGTGACACACCAGGCATGAGAGTTGAATCCAGTGCGGCAAGATTCCAACCTGTCATTCAGGTTGCGTATTCTACCGCATGCACACCGGCCACTGCCATGCTGCGTTTCGCCCTGCCCGGCCTGTTTTGTCTGCTACTCGTCGCCTGCGGTCGACAGCCCTCCATGCTCGAACAGGTCCAGTCACAAAACGAATTGATTGTCATCACCCGCAATGGTCCGACGACCTTCTTTGAAGGACCGAATGGCCCTACCGGTTTCGAATATCGACTGGTAAAGCGCTTTGCAAACTTTCTTGGCGTCGAACTGCGTATGCTGGTACCCCCAAATTTCAGTGACATCCTGCCCCTGGTTGCACTGGGTAACGGGCACCTGGCGGCTGCCGGCCTGACGGTAACCGAGCAACGCAAGGAAAAGGTCCGCTTCGGACCGGTTTACCAGATGATCACACCACAGCTGGTCTACCGCAGCGGCTCCACACGGCCAAAAACGCTGGCTGACCTCGACGGCCTTCTGGAAGTGATCCCGGGCAGCAGCCATGAAGAACTGTTGATCAGGTTGAAAGATGACTACCCGGATCTGAGCTGGCATACCGATGGCGGGCAGGACATCGAGGAACTTCTGATCCTGGTGTGGGAACAACTCATCGAATACACCGTTACCGATTCGAACGAACTCGCCATCAACCGCCGCTACTACCCGGAATTGAAACCGGCGTTCGATCTCAGTGATCCGGAACCTATGGCCTGGGCCTTTCCGCGCAGTGATGATGACAGCCTGTTTAATGCGGCTATTGTCTTCTTTAACAAGATCAAGGCTGATGGCACGCTGGAGCGTTTGATTGATCGCTACTATGGTCACATCGGCGAATTCGACTATGTCGGTACGCGCCGCTACCAGGCCCACATCGAGCAACGCTTGCCTCAATACATGGATATGTTCGTCTATGCAGCCTACGAAACCGGTATTGACTGGCGCTTGCTGGCCGCCATCAGTTACCAGGAATCACACTGGCTGCCGGATGCGGTCTCGCCCACCGGTGTACGCGGCCTGATGATGCTGACGAATGCAGCGGCAGAGGACATCGGTGTCGAGGACCGCGTCGACCCGGCGCAGAGTATCCGCGGCGGCGCCCATTACCTGATAAAAATGAAGGAACGTATCTCCGAGGATGTGCCGGAACCGGACCGGACCTGGCTGGCACTGGCAGCCTACAATGTCGGCATCGGACACCTTGAGGATGCCCGCATACTGACCCAGAAAAACAAGGGTGATCCCGACAAGTGGGTAGACATCAAGGAGAGCCTGCCTTTACTCAGCAAGAAAAAGTGGTTCCAGCAAACCCGTTACGGCTATGCACGTGGCCGGGAACCGGTGCGCTACGTCGAAAACATCCGCTCCTACCACGACATCCTGGTGTGGGTTACCGGGCAGGAAAAGAACGGCTCGGCACCGCCACCCGAACCACCGGTATTTGACGTGCCTGCGCTGTAGTGCGTTACTGCTCGCCCAGCATCTCCGCTTCCATCGACAGATACACCTGGTAGGCATTACGCCGGTTGGCTTCCGCGAAGGCCGGTAACTGCTCAAAATCCGACCAGTCTATCGCATCGTAGGCCTCGTCGAAGGGTACAAACTCCTCAACAGCCAGCGCCATCCTGTTACGCAAGAAAGACAGGTAGCGGCGTGTCACGCTGATGGCATCGTTCGGGTTTTCTGCGACGCCCCCGTGACCGGGAATCAACGCCACCAGCTGTTCCGTCTCCATGCGCTCCAGTACCTGCGCCCAGTGCCGGGTATTGGCATCACCGACAAACGGGACACGCCCCTCGAAGATGATGTCACCGGAAAGCAGCACCCTGTCGGGCATGACGTACAGGGTCAGATCGCCGTCGGAATGGGCATTACCTACGACCGCAATGATGAACTCCACATCGCCCAGCCTGAATTGCATCCCCTCGTCCAGGTAACGGTCCGGAAAAACCAGCCGGGTGTCGTCATTGACCCAGGGGTCCAGTGTGAAGCGCCGTTCTTCCAGGCGTTCTTTGGCATTGTCCGAGGCCAGGTATTTTTCCGCGCCGGCCGGTGCCAGTATTTCCGCATCGAGGTCTGCAAAAACCTGCAGACCGTAGATGTGATCGGCATGATAGTGACTCACGATTACCCGCACGATCGGCTCCCGGGTAATCGCACGTACCTTTTCCAGCAACAGCTGGCCAAGCGCCGGGGTACCCAGTGTATCAAAGATCACCACACCGGCACCGGTGACAATGACACCGGCATTGGAGATAAAACCCTGGTTATCGGTGGCGATACCCGGGACGCCCTCGACAAAGTAAACGTGTTCGGAGACCTGCCTGAGGGTCATATCAACGGTTGCCGGTGCGCCGGCAGTGACGAGTGCTGACCAAAAGACCAGAAAAACAAATGGCAACAATTTCTTCATACTCATAGCTTAGTCAACCATCCAATGTGTTACAGGCTGTGATTGCTGATCGCGCTTGCGAAATACCCAACCGCCAAAGACACCCGTAGGAGCGGATCGCATCCGCGATTGCAGCGGTCATTCAAATCGCGCTTGCGAAGCGCTCCTACACCAATAGATGCACCTGTCGTAACTATCTAGCCGCGGCGGCTGCGAAAGAACTGTTTCAGCAGCTCGCCGCATTCATCGGCCAGCACACCACCGCTCGATTCTACCCGGTGATTCAGGCCGGGAAGGTCAAAACCCCGCGCGCAACTGCTCACCGCCCCGCTCTTCGGATCTGATGCCCCGAAGACCAGCCGTGCCACGCGCGCGTGCACCATGGCGCCGACGCACATCAGGCAGGGTTCCAGCGTCACGTACAGTGTGCTGCCCGGGAAGCGGTAATTACCCAGCGAAACACCGGCTGCACGCAAGGCCATGACCTCCGCATGCGCCGTCGGGTCATGCCTGCCAATCGGCTGGTTCCAGCCTTCGCCGAGGCAGCTGGCGTCACTCACCAGCACGGCACCCACCGGCACTTCACCCGCTGCCCGGGCCTTGCAAGCCAGCGTCAGCGCATGCTGCATCCAGTGGTCATCGCTCATGAGGATTGCAGGCACTGTGCAAGCGGCCGGCGACTACTCCCACTCAATGGTCGCGGGCGGCTTGCCGGAGATATCGTAGGTAACCCGCGAAATATCTGGCACCTCGTTAATGATGCGCCGCGATACCAGGTCGAGGAACTCGTAGGGAAGATGCGCCCAGCGCGCGGTCATGAAATCAATGGTCTCGACGGCACGCAGTGCCACCACGTGCGAGTAACGCCGACCGTCACCGGTCACCCCGACCGACTTCACCGGCAAAAAGACGCTGAACGCCTGGCTCACCGAGTCATAGAGATCGTGCTTGCGCAGTTCTTCGATAAAGATATGGTCCGCAAGACGCAGGGTATCGGCATAATCCTTTTTCACCTCGCCGAGGATGCGCACACCCAGTCCGGGTCCGGGAAAGGGATGGCGGTAAACCATGTCGTAGGGCAAACCGAGCTCCACGCCCAGCTTGCGGACTTCGTCCTTGAACAGTTCGCGCAGCGGTTCGCATAACTGCATGCGCATGTCCTCGGGCAGGCCACCGACATTATGGTGTGACTTGATCAGGTGCGCCTTGCCGGTCCTGGCGCCGGCGGATTCAATCACATCCGGGTAGATGGTACCCTGCGCCAGCCACTCGACTTCACCGCTGAGCTTGTCGGATTCCTCTTCAAACACGGTGATAAACAGGTTACCGATCACCTTGCGTTTCTGTTCCGGGTCGTCAACACCCTCGAGAGCCTGCAGAAAGCGCGCTTCTGCATCGACGCGGATGACATGCACTCCCATGTGCTCGGCGAAGGTCGCCATGACCTGGTCACCTTCGTTGTAGCGCAGCAGGCCGTTATCGACGAACACACACACCAGCTGGTCACCGATGGCCTTGTGCAGCAACGCGGCAACCACCGAGGAGTCGACGCCACCGGACAGTCCCAGTAATACCTTGCCGTCACCGACCTGTTCACGAACATCACGAATACTGCTGTCGACAATGTGATCGGCCGTCCACAGGGCGTCACAGCCACACAGGTCGATGATGAAACGCTGCAGGATACGCCCGCCCTGGTGCGTATGGGTCACTTCCGGATGAAACTGGATGCCGTACCAGGCACGCTCATCATCGGCCATCGCGGCAATCGGCGCGCTGTCGGTGCTGGCACTGATCTTGAACCCTGCAGGCAAATCGATGACCCGGTCACCGTGACTCATCCAGACATCAAGCAGCCCGTAGCCCTCTGTCGAGGTGTGGTCCTCAATATCGGTCAGCAGGCGTGAATGGCCGCGTGCGCGAACCTGTGCATAACCGTATTCATGGTGGCCCGAGGTCTCGACGCGTCCGCCCAGTTGTGCCGCCATGGTCTGCATGCCGTAACAGATGCCAAGCAGCGGCACGCCCAGATCAAATACGATCTGCGGTGCCAGCGGTGCATCGTCACCGGTCACCGTCTCCGGCCCACCGGAAAGAATAATGCCCCTGGGATGAAAGGCACTGATGTCAGCGGCATCAATATCATACGGGTAGATTTCGCAGTACACGCCGATCTCGCGTACGCGACGGGCAATGAGTTGCGTGTACTGGGAACCGAAATCCAGTATCAGGATTCGGTGGGCATGGATATCGTTGTTGTCAGAAGTCACACTTGATACTCAATATGGAGCGTCCTTTCTCCCTCAGGGAGAAGGACAGGATGAGAGGGATGCAGGGCCGTAATAAATTACACCCGGTAGTTCGGTGCTTCCTTGGTTATCGATACATCGTGTACATGGCTTTCTTTCATGCCGGCACTGGTGACACGAATGAATTCCGGCTTGGTACGCATTTCTTCAATGCTGGCGCAACCGGTGTAGCCCATGCTCGCCCGCAGCCCGCCCATCAACTGGTGCAGAATGGCAATCATGGAGCCCTTGTACGGTACCCGACCCTCGATACCTTCGGGTACCAGCTTGTCCTGTTCACCGCCTTCCTGAAAATAACGGTCGCTGGAGCCCTCTTTCATTGCACCCAGAGAACCCATGCCGCGATAGGCCTTGTAGGAACGGCCTTTGTAGAGTTCCACCTCGCCCGGTGCCTCTTCGGTACCGGCAAGCATGCTGCCGATCATGACCGAGTAAGCACCTGCGGCCAGCGCCTTGGCAAGATCACCCGAATAACGGATGCCGCCATCGGCTATCAACGGGATACCGTCCTTGCGCAACTCCGCCGCCACATTGGCAACTGCGGTAATCTGTGGCACACCGATACCGGCCACGATACGCGTGGTGCAAATGGAGCCGGGACCAATACCGACCTTCACGGCATCGGCACCCGCATCTACCAGTGCCCGGGCCGCCGCGGCCGTTGCAATGTTGCCGCCAATGACCTGGATGTCGGGGTGCTGCTGTTTCACCCAGCGCACGCGATCGATCACGCCTTGCGAGTGACCGTGCGCGGTATCCACGATGATAAGATCGGCGCCAGCCTTTACCAGCGCCTCGACCCGTAACTCGGTATCGCCACCGGTGCCGACGGCCGCACCGACGCGCAGGCGCCCCTGCTCATCCTTGCAGGCATTCGGAAAGTCCCTGGACTTCTGTATATCCTTGACCGTGATCATGCCGCGCAACTTGAAATCGTCATTCACCACCAGTACGCGTTCAATCCGGTACTTGTGCAGCAACGCGGTGACTTCATCCTTGCCAGCGCCTTCGGAAACCGTGACGAGCCGCTCCTTCGGGGTCATGACACTGCTCACCGGCAGGTCGAGGTTGGTTTCAAAGCGACGGTCACGGCTGGTGACAATACCCACCAGGTCATTGCCATCCATCACCGGGACGCCTGAAATATTGTTCGCACGGGTCAACTCGATGACCTCGCGGATACTGGCCGTCGGTGCAACGGTGATCGGGTCCTTGATAACGCCACTTTCAAATTTCTTTACCCGCTGCACCTCGAACGCCTGCTGTTCCGGTGTCAGGTTCTTGTGGACGATACCGATACCGCCCTCCTGTGCCAGGGTGATGGCGAGCCGGGATTCGGTGACCGTGTCCATGGCCGCGGACAACAGCGGAATCTGCAGTTCGATCTCGCGGGTCAACTGGCTGACCAGGCTGACATCACGCGGCAGGACGGTGGAGTGCGCCGGTAACAGCAGGACGTCATCAAAAGTAAGGGCTTCCTGCGAAATGCGCATGTTTTTCGGGTTCCACCGGTTGGGAATGGCCGCCAATTATAGGGACTGGCGCTACCGCGGTAAACCGGTATGCACCGATTCCGTGTATCCTTGGCTCCCATGTCAGAAATCTCACAGGATATCGCCATGGTGGTGCTCGCACGCATCTGGCTGGAGGGCGAACTGTCCAATATCGCCCGGCCCTCCTCCGGTCACCTGTATTTCACCCTCAAGGACAGCAAGGCACAGATCCGCGGCGCCATGTTCCGCAGTCGCAACCAGCTGCTGCGCTTCAGACCCGGGGAAGGCATGCAGGTACTGGTGCGTGCAAAGGTCAGCCTCTATGAGCCGCGTGGTGACTACCAGCTGATTGCCGAGGCCATGCAGGAAGCCGGCGACGGAGTTCTGCAACGCGCCTTCGATGCCCTGAAACTGAAACTGGAACAGGAAGGCCTGTTTGATAGCGGGGGAAAATTGCCGATACCGGCACTGCCAACACGCATCGGCGTGATCACCTCACCTGGCGGCGCGGCCATCCATGACGTACTCAGTGTGCTGCAACGCCGCTTTCCGGCGATCCCGGTATTGATCTACCCGGTACCGGTACAGGGCAAGGATGCCGGCAAGGAAATCGCCGCCATGATCGAAACCGCTTCCCGGCGCAGGGACTGTGACGTCCTCATCCTTACCCGCGGTGGCGGTTCGCTGGAAGATCTGTGGGCCTTCAACGAGGAGATTGTGGCGCGCGCACTGCATGACTGCAGTCTGCCGGTCGTCAGCGCCGTCGGTCACGAGGTAGACTTCACCATCGCCGACTTTGTTGCCGATCAGCGTGCGGCGACCCCGTCCGCAGCCGCCGAACTGGTCAGCCCGGAGCAATCCGAATGGCTGGCACAGCTCAATGCCCTGCAGGTTCGTGGCGCGCGTCATATTCAGCAACGGCTAACCGATGTCCGGCAGCGCTGTAACTGGCTGCAGCAACGCCTGCAGTTTCGTCATCCCGGCCAGTACCTGCGTCAACAGGCACAACGGCTTGACGAGCTGGAGCAACGATCACGATTGACGATGCGCTCATTTTTCAATAACTTGCAATCCACTCTTAATGCAGCAACTGCGGCATTGAAGCAGACCGCCCCGGGCCATCGAATCAGCCGCAGCGAGTTACAGCTGCAGACACTGACACAACGCCTGCGAACGACCATGACTGGCGTGTTACAGACCCGGCAGCGCCAGCTCGCCGTGGCCGGCAAGTCACTGCACACCATCAGCCCGCTTGCCACCCTGGACCGTGGCTATGCCATCGTGACGCGGTCGGCAGACGGCCATGTGGTACACCGGGCAAGCGGCGTAACACCGGGCGAACAGGTCACGGCGCGGCTCGCACAGGGGCGCTTGTTGTGCACTGTGGATGAATGCCTGGATGCAACCCTGGAAAAAACATCAGGCCCTTCCCCTTCCAGGACGCCTGCAGGGACGTAGACGGCAGGGCAGCAAAAGCAGGCGCTGCAGGCGATAAAAGAAGCAATTGCCGAAAAGGCCAGAATGAGGAGATATAATACCGAACAGCTTTCTGATCCTGGCCCCTCACCCCGGTCCTCTCCCGAAGGGAGAGGGGCTCAGGTTTACCACTCACTGGAATTTTGAAAGGCGCGCTTATGTTACGTATTACCCTGTTACTCTCCCTTGTATTTATCAGCCACGCCAGCCACGCGCTGACGCTCGACAGCACCCCGGTGCCCGGCGGTATTGCGGTCATCACCCTGCCCGCCGATGCCGACCCTGCCACGGCACGTTATCGTGACCGCAAGGTCCTGGTCACGCGCAATGATGGCAACACCCTCGCGGTTATCGGCCTGCCACTGGCCACCGAAACCGGCAGGCACTATCTCAAGGTAAAAAACCGCCAGGGCCAGATGCAGAGCATAGGCTTCCAGGTTGAAGACAAGGCCTATGAAGAACAGCACATCACCATCACCGACAAGCGCAAGGTGAACCCGGAGAAGCGCGACATGGAGCGCATCACACGCGAGTCGCAACAGATCAAGACAGCCTTGAGACACTGGTCCGCGCAGGAGGACGTTGTCGTCACCTTCCGGAAACCGGTCGAGGGCCCGACCAGCAGCCCGTTCGGCCTGCGGCGCTTTTTCAACGAACAGGCACGTAACCCGCACAGTGGACTGGACATTGCCGCCGCGGAAGGCACCCCGATTCGCGCCCCGGCGCCCGGGACTGTACTCGACACCGGAGATTTCTTTTTTAATGGCAATACCGTGCTGCTCGACCACGGCCAGGGACTGGTTACCATGTATTGCCATATGAGCAAGATTGATGTCACTCCCGGGCAGACACTGAACAGTGGCGACATCCTCGGTGAAGTCGGCATGACCGGGCGTGTCACCGGCCCGCATTTGCACTGGGGGGTCAGCCTCAACGACGCACGCATTGATCCGCTATTGCTGCTACCCGAAGAAGCGCACAGCCCAACCCTGTCAGCAGAGACGACACCGTGAACGCGATTGACCAGTATGAACTGGGCGACCTGAAGCGCATCTACCGTACCTTGCACGGTCAGTTGCAACAGGACTTTGAGTTGATGGACTCGGCCTTGCTGCAGGACCTGCAGCGCTACCTGCAGTCCCGGGCCGGTGACGCCGGGGTGGATGTCTCCATTCATGCGCAGTGGTCCGCCTGGCTCAATGACGGCATGCCGGTGAACTGCAATCAGTCATAATCGCGCATGCGATGCGCTCCTGCGAGTCATTATCGCGCATGCGATGCGCTCCTGCGAGCTGTTATTCAACCGTAGGAGCGCATCGCATGCGCGAAGGTTTTTCTATTGCGTCACACGTAATGACTTCAACACTGATCGGTACAACCCGGCATCACGGTCACTGAAACAGCACGCTATAATCCGCTCGAAGCGGTCTTCATATTCCAGCATGACGGACAGGGCAATTTCGGCTGACTGCTCTTTGGGGTAGCCATAGACACCGCTACTGATCGCCGGAAAGGCGATCGAACGCACACCGTAGTGCAGCGCCACTTCAAAACTGTTCCGGTAACACGCGGTTAGCAAGGGCGCCTCGTAGTGCCCGCCGCCTTTCCATACAGGCCCGACAGTGTGAATGATACGGCGCGCCGGCAGGTCAAATCCCGGGGTCAGTTTTGCTTCACCGCTACGACAGCCATCCAGGGTCCGGCAATAATCGAGCAACACCGGACCGGCGGCGGCATGGATGGCACCGTCCACGCCGCCACCGCCGAGCAACGATGTATTCGCTGCATTGACAATCGCGTCCACTTCGAGTGTTGTAATATCTGCGCAAACAATTTCAATCATGGCTGGGGTCAGTATAGCCCTGCGGCCTTTTTCGAAAAAGCTATGGTAGAGTAACTGTAAGGGATACCGGCGAATATAAAGGGGGGAACATGCCACGCCTGATCACACTTTCAAGAGCCGCACGTCTGGTCGGTGTCAAACGGGGTGCATTGCAGAGCAAAATTCAGCAGGGTGAATTGCGGACCTTTGAAGGAGAACTGCTGTTATCCGACCTGTTGCACGCCTACCCGCAGACCCGGATAGAAGACACCACCATGCTCGAGCGCGTCGAACAAATCATGGAACAGGCGGTCAATAAAGTCATACGCCCCGATGAAGATACACCCGACAGCAACACCCTGGCCGCGCGCATCCTGGTATTGAGTCAGGAACTGGCACAGACCCGGCAAAAGGCACGCCGCCATGCCGAATTGATCGACATGCTGAAACTGAAGTTCGAGGAACTTGCGGCGGACGCGGGACAGACGCGGGACACAGCATTTAGTACACTACAGGCATGGTTTAATCAGACGCTGGCAGCGGTCGAGGCGTCCGATGATGACACCGAGATCATCGCCAAAGAGGCCTTTTTACGCGTTATGGCAGCCCAGGTACGCATCCTGCCCAGCGGGCATGAATTCCTGATTGAGGGCTCCGATTCCATTCTGGAAGCGGGGCTGCGCAGCGGGCTGGCACTCGACTACGGCTGCAGCAACGGCAATTGCGGCAAATGCAAGGCCAAGGTTGTCTCCGGCCAGGTAAAGCTGGTAGCGCCACATGACTTCGTCCTGTCGGAAACCGAGAAAGGCCTGGGTTATATCCTCGCCTGCTGCAACACGGCCGTCACCGACATCGTCCTGGAGGCCGAAGAAGCGTTTGATTCACACGACATCCAGCGGCAGAAAATAGAGGTCCGGGTTAAAAAGATGGAACGTCCCAATGACCAGGTGCTCGTCCTGCATGCCAAAACACCCCGTACCAACCGCCTGCGTTTTCTTGCCGGCCAGTATCTGTCATTGCAGCTGGATGACCTGCCTCCCCAGGACTGCTCCATTGCCAGTTGCCCCTGTGACGACATGAACCTGCAATTTCACATTCCGGTGGTTGCCGGCAATCCGTTTGTTGAGGCACTGCTCGACCCCGAAAAGTCAACGGCCCGTCTCTGTATCGAGGGACCACAGGGCGATTTCACCCTTAATGAGGACTCGCCCCGCTCACTGGTATTTATTGCCGTTGATACCGGCTTTGGCCCTGTCAAGAGCCTGATTGAACACGCCATGGCACTGGATAGCGCCGAGAATATTTACCTCTACCGGATTTCCACAGCAGGCAACAGCCTCTACCTCGGTAACCTGTGTCGTTCCTGGGTAGATGCGCTGGATAATTTCAGATGTACCACATTCGAGGCAACGGCAAGCGACTCTGTCGAGTCGCTGTTGCCACGAATCATGGCTGACCTGGATGATGTCGACGAACTTGATTTTTATGCCTGCGTGCCGGCCGAACTGCTTGATCCAGTTGAAAGCTATCTGACAGGACACGGGGTAACGGCGGCGCAGTTACGGCTGGAAGCGCTGCGCCAGAATATGTCAGCGCAATAACGTTTGCCTACTTGACGATCTTCAGCTCGGGGCGTTTCCCCGGCCGTGATCCGAAACTATCGGGTTCAGGCTCGTTATCATCATCGTTAAAGACCATGCCGCGGCCATTTTCCTTCGCATAAATTGCCAGCACGGCATCTACCGGCACATAGACATCGGTTGAAATACCGCCGAAACGGGCACGAAAGCCGATCGCATCATTACCCAGCATCAGGCCTTCAACGGCCTGGGGGCTGATATTCAGAACGATTTTTCCATTCTGGCCCTGCTGTGCAGGCACTTCCACACCGTCACCCTCAATGTCCACCAGCAGGTGTGGTGTCATTTCGTTATCCAGGATCCATTCATGGATTGCACGGACCAGATAGGGACGACTGCGTGTCATACCAAAGGAAGATACCCGGATTGTGCCGCTGTGATCAACTGTGCCGTAGCGGCGGTGACCTGAATCGCAGAATTAGCCAGCTGGCCGGTCATTCCCTCATTTCACGTTCAGCCTCTGTGAGGCTCGCCTGAAATGACTCACGGTTGAACATGCGTTCCGCATAATCCATCACCGGTTTAGCCTGGCGCGGTAAATCGATACGGTAGCGCATCAGACGCCACAGTATGGGAGCAATACTGGCATCAACCAGAGAGAATTCATCACTGAGGAAATACGGCTTGGCGGCAAACACCTCGGCACTCGAGGTGAGGCTGTCGCGCAGGGTTTTGCGTGCCTTGCTGACGGTTTTCTCGCCCTTGGACTCAAGCGCCGGCACCAGTTCATACCAGTCATGTTCGATACGGAACAGCGCCAGCCGCGTGCGTGCGCGTGACACCGGATCAACCGGCATCAACGGCGGGTGCGGAAAGCGCTCATCAAGATATTCGACGATAGTGTGCGGATCATAGAGAACCAGTTCACGATCAACCAGCGTGGGTACCGTGTTGTAAGGATTCAGGTCAATCAAATCCTCCTGCTTCTGGCCGTTGTCAACATCGATAATCTCGACCGTTATGCCTTTCTCTGCCAGCACCATGCGCACACGATGGCTTTGGGGACAGGTTGTTGAAGAAAATAAATTCATTACAGATCGGCGGTTGGCTACCAGGGCCATATCAGGCATTCCTCGAGGTTAACATGTCCGATTACCAGGGCAGCCGGGCTCAGTGTATGTCTTTCCAGTAGTTCCGCTTCAGCAAGTACGCCAGCACAAGGAACACCAGCAGAAAAAGAATAACCCGGGTGCCGAGTTGACGGCGATCATATTTGGCCGGTTCGCCCATGTAGTCTAGAAAGTTCACGAGGTCACGCACGGTGCGGTCAAATTCCCTGGGTGTCTGCAAGCCGGGATCTGACAGCTCCAGTTTCACAACCTTGTGTTCGGTACCGTCATGACCCTTGACCGTGGTGATGACAGGCTCCTGTATGCCCTGCAATTCCCACAGCACGTTCGGCATTCCAACATCCGGGAATACCAGGTTATTGACACCGATATGACGCGAGTCATCCCGATAGAAACTGCGCATGTAGGTATACAGCCAGTCAACACCGCGCGCGCGCGCGATTACGCTCATGTCCGGCGGCACTATACCAAACCATTCCTTGGCATCATCAGCCGCGGTGGCAACCTTCATCAGTTCACCCACCTTGCCGCCGGTAAACATCAGGTTTTCACTGACCAGCTTCTCGTCAATACCGAGATCAGTGCCCATGCGCTCGTAGCGCATCAGCGCTGCCGAGTGACAGCTCAGGCAGTAGTTAACAAAGATACGTGCACCGCGCTGCAATGACTGCTTGTTGGTCGGATCGATATTTGCCTTGTCAAGAGGCACACTGCCACCTGCAGCCAATACCCAGGCAGGCGCCAGTGCCAGTAAAGCAATGACTAGATACTTTTTCATGACGTCACCCTGTCCGGTACCGGCTTGGTCTTTTCAAACTTGGGGATAATCAGCAACGCGACAAAGAACCCGAAGTACAACAGACTGAAAACACGCGCGAACCAGGTCATTATCTCGGTTGCCGGCTGGGTACCGAGATACCCGAGTGCAACAAAGCTGATGACAAACACGGCGATCGCAATCTTGTAGATCACGCCGCGGTAACGAATTGACTTCACCGGACTGCGATCCAGCCACGGCAGCAGGAACAGCACAAAGATGGCGCCGCCCATGGCAACCACGCCGAGGAACTTGTCGGGGACCGCCCGCAGGATGGCGTAGAACGGCGTGAAGTACCATAACGGCACAATATGCTCCGGCGTCTTCAACGGGTCTGCCGGGATAAAGTTATCGCGTTCCAGGAACCAGCCGCCCATCTCGGGCATGAAGAACACAATCACGGAAAAGATAATCAGGAATACGGCCACACCGACGATGTCCTTCACCGTGTAGTACGGGTGGAACGGGATACCATCCAGAGGGATGCCGTTATCGTCCTTGTGCTTCTTGATCTCGACACCGTCCGGGTTATTGGAACCCACCTCGTGCAGTGCCAGGATGTGCAGGACCACCAGTGCCAGCAGCACGATCGGCACGGCAATCACATGGAAGGCGAAGAAGCGGTTCAGGGTAGCGTCAGCAATGACGAAGTCGCCGCGAATCCACAGTGCCAGTGAATCGCCAATACCCGGGATGGCACCGAACAGGGAAATGATCACCTGCGCGCCCCAGTAGGACATCTGGCCCCAGGGTAGCAGATAACCCATGAAGGCCTCGGCCATCAGGCACACGTAGATAATCATGCCGAAGATCCAGATCAGTTCCCGTGGTTTCTTGAAGGAACCGTAAATAAGGCCGCGGAACATGTGCAGATAGACGACGATGAAAAACATCGACGCACCGGTCGAATGCATGTAGCGAATCAACCAGCCCCGTCGAATGCATGTAGCGAATCAACCAGCCCCAGTTCACATCGCGCATGATGTATTCGACAGAATTGAAGGCCAGTGTGGCATCCGGCTTGTAGTTCATGGTCAGCCAGACACCGGTGACAATCTGCAGCACCAGCACCATCAGCGCCAGAGAGCCGAAGTAGTACCAGAAGTTAAAGTTCTTGGGTGCGTAGTACTCGGCGAGGTGCTCGTACCACATCTTGCTGAGCGGGAAGCGTGCATCGATCCAGCCCAGTAAACCCCTGTTCCATTTTTCGCCCATTATGCGACCCCCCCGTCTTCACCGATCACCAGCTCGTTGTCGCTCAGGTAGCGATGCGGTGGAATTTCGAGATTCAGTGGTGCCGGTACACCCTTGTAGACACGGCCGGCCAGATCAAATGTCGAACCGTGGCAGGGACAGAAGAAGCCCCCCAGCCAGTCCGCGCCGAGATCGGCAGCGCCTACATCCGGCCGGTAGGTCGGCGAGCAACCCAGGTGAGTGCAGATACCGACCGTCACCAGAATTTCCGGCCTGATGGAACGGTACTCGTTCTGTGCATAGTCCGGCTGCATCGGTTCGACCGAATCCGGATCACGCAATTCGGGAACCAGCGTGGTCAGTGTTTCCAGCATTTCATCGGTACGTTTCACCAGCCACACGGGTTTGCCGCGCCACTTCACCCGGATCATCTGCCCCGGCATCAGTTTGCTGATATCAGCGCGAACCGGTGCACCGGCGGCGCGTGCTTTCGCACTGGGTTGCATGGAAGAAACAAAGGGAACCAGCGCGAAACCGACTCCGACCGCGCCAACGACCGTGGTCGCGGCCGTCAAAAACCGGCGTCTGCCTGTATTGGTGTTATCGCCACTCATATGGCAATCTCCAGATTATAATAACGAAATCAGCTAGTTATGCGCAACATCCCGACGACCTCAGCGCTCGAAAGCAGCTTAACTATTTCGGAATATTCTGATTTAATTCATGCGCACCACAAGAACCGCATAGGATGGTCTAACAACCCGACTAGGTCAAGGGGTGAAAGGGAAAAAGCGCTGCCTGATTGCACTGATTGTATGCATGGCGACATCAGACCGGGTTATCGATGTCAATGAAGCGGTGTTCGATATCAAACTGCCCGGCGAGGTGCTCTCCCAGCGCCCTGACCCCGTAACGCTCGGTCGCATGATGACCGGCGGCAAAATAATGAATACCGCACTCGCGAGCGACATGCACCGTTTGTTCCGAAATCTCACCGCTGATGAAGGCATCCAGCCCCTGCTCTACCGCGGCATCAATATAGGACTGCGCCGCCCCCGTGCACCAGCCCACGGTTTGAATCGACGATTGACGGCCAGGCACATGCAGCGGCATCCGCCCAAGACGCTCATCGATCAGCCCGCAGAGCGCCGCTGCAGTCAGGGGTTGCGGCAAACTGCCGTACTGTGCCAGTGACAGGCCCGCGTCGTTGCCGAAAGTTCCCTGGCGTTGAAACCCCAGCTGCTCTGCCAGCTGTGCGTTATTGCCGAGTTCCGGGTGCGCGTCCAGAGGCAGATGATAGGCCAGCAGACTGGTATCGGTTCCCAGCAACCGCTGCAGGCGGGCGCGCTTCATGCCGGTCACACAGGCATCCTCGCCTTTCCAGAAATAACCGTGGTGCACCACGATGGCATCGGCCCGTGCATCAATGGCCGCCTCGATCAATTCCATACTGGCCGTGACGCCACTGACCAGGCGGGTGACTTTTACTCTACCCTCAACCTGCAAACCATTGGGGCAGTAATCCGCGAAGCTGTCGATGGACAACAGGCGGTTTGTATAATCAAGCAGTGCTTTCAGGGTTACCATGACATCACATCCTGCTAAAGTGCAGCTATTCATTCGTCCACAATCGACCGGTCACAGGGTATCGCACCCATGAAGATTCGCAAATTACTTTCCTTTATCCTGCAAACCGTCATGGCCGGACTCGCAGTGGCCTTTCTCTACGTGCTGCTGCTCGAACCCGCACTGTTGCGCGACAACAGCCGCGTTGTAGAAGTCCGCGAGACCGTGGAAGACACCGTACCGGCCGCAACCGCGGACCCCGCTACGGGCGGCTGGAATGGACCGGTCTCCTACGCCGATGCCGTTGAAAAGGCCATCCCCGCGGTGGTCAATATCCACACCGCCAAGGTGATCACCCACCGCGTTCACCCGCTGCTGGAAGATCCGGTTTTCCAGCAGTTTTTTGGCGATCGCTTTGCCAAGGCCCGCAAGGAAATACAAACCAGCCTGGGCTCCGGGGTGCTGATCAGCGCCCAGGGCTATTTGCTGACGAACAATCACGTTATTGAGGGTGCCGACCAGATACAGGTATTGCTTTCGGATGGCCGCAGCGCGAAGGCCACGGTGGCGGGTATCGATGAGGATACTGACCTGGCCGTGCTCTATATCCATACCGACAACCTGCCAAGCATCGTCATCGGCGACTCCGGCAAGCAGCGCGTCGGCGACGTGGTACTGGCCATCGGCAATCCGTTTGGCGTGGGCCAGACGGTGACGTCCGGCATCATCAGTGCCACCGGGCGCGATCACCTCGGCATTACCGCCTACGAGGAATTTATCCAGACAGATGCCGCCATCAACCCGGGCAATTCCGGCGGCGCCCTGATTAACACCCGGGGTGAACTCATTGGCATCAACTCGGCCATCTACAGCCGCAGCGGCGGTTCACAGGGCATCGGCTTTGCCATTCCGATCAATCTCGCCAAGGGCGTCATGACCCAGATCATCGAGAAGGGCCACGTGGTTCGCGGCTGGCTCGGTATCGAGGCCCAGGATATGACACCGCTGCTGGCGAAATCCTACGGCCTGACGTACCGCCCGGGCATGTTGATCGGGGGGGTCATGCGTGACGGTCCGGCTGGCAAGGCCGGGCTGGAACCCACCGACATCGTGGTCTCCATCAACGGCAAGATGATCGAGGAAACCAGCGAGGCCATGAAGACCATTTCCGAACAACAGCCCGGCACCTTCATCACGCTGACGGGCTACCGGAAAGATGTGCCCTTCACCGCGCGGGTGCAGATCATGCAGCGCCCGGGCAAGGTCACCCCGAAGGCGCGACTGTGAAATTGCGCGGCTGATTTGATAACCACGGCAGCATGAAAGATGCTCCGCGTAGCTTTTATTTTTTAGCCACGGAAACACACGGAAATATTTCTTTAAAGGTCTTTATTTTTTCGTGTTCTTCCGTGGATTCCGTGGCTAATATTTTTTCCTTATAACGCACTAGTCTGCCTGCAACAGCTCCCGCAGTGCCGCCAGGAAGACCGCATTCTCCTCTGGCAACCCGACAGTGACACGCAGGCAGTCCTGCAGGGGTCCTCCGGGGGCATCAAGATTCTTGATCAGGATGCCGGCGGTTTTCAGGCCCTCGAACAGCGCTGTCGCCTGGCCACGGGGCGTTCGAAACAGGATAAAGTTGGCCTCGCTCGGAAACACCGTTAACGACGGCAATCCCTGCAAGCCACTGATGAGCGCCGCGCGTTGCGCACGAATCTCGCGCGCCTGTGCCGCAAGGATATCAGCGTGCGCCAGCGCGAACCGGCCGGTGACCTGGTTGAGCACGCTGATGTTGTAGGGCAAGCGTGTCTTGTCGATCTGTTCCAGCCAGGCCGCTGGACCGGCAAGCAGACCCAGACGCAATCCGGCCAGCCCCATCTTGGACACCGTGCGCAACACCAGCAGGTTGTCGTAGTCACCGATATCCGGCATGAGGCTGGCATCGGTAAACGGTGCATAGGCCTCGTCGATGACCACCAACCCGTCTGCCCGGGACACAATCTTGCGCAGGCTGCCGGCATCAAATAGATTGGCCGTGGGGTTGTTCGGATAGGACAAAAAGATCACCGCCGGTTGCTGCTCTTCAAGCGCCGCCAGCATCGCCGCTTCATCGAGGGAAAAATCGGTCTGCAACGGTACTGCCACGTAGCCCATGTTGGCGACCGTCGCGATCTGGCGGTACATGACGAAGGTCGGATCCGGCGCCATCACTACCCGGCCCGGACTCGCGAGCGTCTGGATAATCATCTGGATCAATTCGTCAGAACCATTGCCAAGGATGACAGCGGCCGACGCCGGCACCGCCATTGCCGCCCGCATACTGGCGTGCAACTGACGCGCAGACGGGTCCGGATAACGGTTAATCTCAACGGACTGCAAGGCATCCAGCCAGGCAGTGCGCAGTTCGGCCGACCACGACCACGGGTTTTCCATGGCGTCGAGTTTGATCAGGTCATTCGCTGGCGGTACATGATAGGCAGTTAATGCCCTGATCTCGGAACGAACCAGTTTGTCGATTTTTTCCTGCATGCTCATTGTCATTACAAACCGGGTGGCAGACCACGATTATTAATAGCCACAGAATCCATGAAAGAACACGGAAATAATTCTGGTAAGGCGTTTATTTTTTCGTGGCTTCCGTGGATTTCGTGGCCATATGGTTTGTCTTCATCGAGTTGATCACTACTCTTTTATCCGCACCTCGGCCGAGCGGGCATGGGCGGTCAGCCCCTCGCCGTGCGCCAGTATCGCGGCTGTTTTGCCGAGCGTACTGGCACCTTCAGCCGAACAGTAAATCAGGCTGGAGCGTTTCTGGAAATCATACACACCCAGCGGCGAGGAAAAGCGCGCCGTGCGCGACGTCGGCAGTACGTGATTGGGTCCGGCACAATAATCGCCAAGCACTTCCGCGGTATAGCGTCCCATGAAGATGGCACCGGCGTGACGTATGCGCCTGGCAACAGGCTGCGGGTCCGCGATCGAGAGTTCCAGGTGCTCCGGCGCCACCCGATTGGCAATTTCTATTGCTTCATCCATATCGCGTACCTGGATGAGGGCGCCCTGCCCCTGCAACGAGGCACGGATAATATCGGCCCTGGGCATCTCCGGTAGCAGGCGGCTGATACTCGCCATGACCCGCTCCAGGAATTCACCGTCCGGGCTGACGAGGATGGACTGGGCGTCTTCATCGTGTTCCGCCTGTGAAAACAGGTCCACGGCAATCCAGTCGGGATCCGTCAGGCCATCGCAGATCACCAGTATTTCCGAAGGGCCGGCAATCATATCGATACCGACCTTGCCGAATACCATGCGCTTGGCCGTCGCGACCCAGGCATTGCCCGGTCCGACAATCTTGTCGACCGGCGGAATGGTAGCCGTGCCGTAGGCCAGCGCGGCCACGGCCTGTGCGCCGCCGATTGCAAACACGCGGTCAACACCGGCAATCGCGGCGGCCGCCAGTACCATGTCATTGACCTCGCCATTCGGCGTGGGCACCACCATGATCAGTTCAGCCACCCCGGCGACCTTAGCAGGGATCGCATTCATGAGCACGGATGACGGGTATGCCGCCTTGCCACCGGGGACATACAAGCCCACCCGGTCCATCGGCATGACCTGCTGGCCGAGCACGGTACCGTCCGCCTCGGTATATGACCAGGATTCCAGTTTCTGGTGCTCGGCATAGGCAAGCACACGGGCAGCTGCCTGTTCCAGCGCCTCGCGTTGACGGTCATCAATCGCGGCGAGTGCCTGCTGACAGTCGTGCAGCGAACGCTCAAGGTCTCCCGGCGTGGCAGCGCTCCAGTGATCAAAGCGCGTGGTGTAATCGAGCAGTGCCGCATCACCGCGCACGCGAATGTCCGCAATGATGTCGCGCACCACGGCTTCAACCGCCGGGTCCGCACCCTGCTCCCAGTCCAGCAGGCGCTCAAGACCGGACTCGAAGTCCGGATCCTGGCTGTTTAATCGGGTAATGTCAGACATGCAATCCGCCTACAGGGAGTGTTAATGGTGTCACTCGTGCCGGTTCGGTCCAATAAATACAAACATAATCATGGCCATGGAATCCACGGAAGAACACGAAAAAATACGTCACCCGGCCTAAGCGGCTCCTACTGCCGTTTTCAGCCGCTCGACAAACTCCGTGATACGGGCGTGTTTCATTTTCATGGACGCCTTGTTAACCACCAGCCGTGAACTGATATCGGCGATATGTTCCAGTGGCATCAGGCCGTTGGCCTTCAGGGTATTTCCGGTGTCCACCACGTCAACAATACGGTCGGCCAGACCTACCAGTGGCGCCAGTTCCATGGAACCGTACAGCTTGATGATTTCAACCTGCTCCTGGCGGTCGGCATAAAAACGCCGCGTGCTGTTCACATACTTGGTGGCGATCCGCAGACGCCCCTGACCGTTGTGTTTGCCCTCGGGTCCCGCCACCATCAGGCGACAGCGTGCAATCTTCAGGTCCAGTGGCTCGTAGAGGCCTTCGCCACCGTGTTCCAGCAGGACATCCTTGCCGGCAACGCCGACATCGGCTGCCCCGTAGCCTACATAGGTGGGCACATCCGCGGCACGGATAATCACCAGTTTCACATCGGCCTGGTTGGTGTCAAGAATCAGCTTGCGGCTGGTTTCAGGGTCATCAATCGGCTTGATACCGGCTGCAGCCAGCAGCGGCAGCGTCTCCTCGAAAATACGGCCCTTGGAAAGAGCGATCGTCAGTGCGTTATTCATGGGGTTCAAGTGTCAGGCAGATACCGCCAATTTACAAGCGCCGGCAGCGCCAACACCATTATTGCCGGTTCGATTGGTTAATAGCCACGGAAACACACGGAAAACACTGAACAATAAAAGCCTTATTGAAAATCTTTTCGTGTTCTTCCGTGGATTCCGTGGCAATTATTATTTTGTATAAATCAAACTGAACGCGTACTAGGACGGCACGCGCCGGATGTTGGCACCGAGCTGTGCCAGCTTCTCCTCGATGCGTTCATAGCCACGGTCAATGTGATAAATGCGGTCGATGGTAGTGTCGCCATCGGCCATCAGGCCTGCCAGCACCAGGCTGGCCGAGGCACGCAGGTCGGTCGCCATGACCGGGGCGCCGGCAAGACGTTCAACACCGGTGCAGATCGCCGTGTTGCCCTCGAGCTGAATCTGCGCACCCATGCGTTGCATCTCCTGCACATGCATGAAACGATTCTCGAACACCGTCTCGGTGATGGTACCCGTGCCCTCCGCCAGCGCATTCAGGGCCGTAAACTGCGCCTGCATATCGGTCGGGAATGCCGGGTACGGGGCCGTGTGTACGTTAACCGCCCGCGGACGCCTGCCATGCATATCCAGCTCGATCCAGTCATCGCCGACGGTAAGATCAGCGCCGGCCTCGCGCAGTGACTGCAGCACGGCATCCATGATGTCCGGGCGGGCATCCTTGATCTTTATGTGACCGCCGGTGATGGCCGCGGCCACCAGGTAGCTGCCGGCCTCGATGCGGTCTGGCACCACCTTGTACTCCGTACCGGAAAGGCGCTCCACCCCCTCGATCACGATGGTGTCCGAACCGGCACCGCTTATTTTCGCGCCCATGCAGTTCAGGCAGTTGGCCAGATCCGTCACCTCCGGTTCACGGGCCGCGTTCTCGATCACCGTGACGCCGTCCGCCAGTGTGGCCGCCATCATCAGGTTCTCGGTGCCGGTGACCGTCACCATGTCCATCACCAGTCGCGCACCCTTGAGACGATCGACACGCGCCTTGATGTAACCGTTAATGACTTCCACATCGGCGCCCATGGCCTGCAGGCCCTTGATGTGCAGGTTCACCGGCCGTGAACCGATGGCGCAACCGCCCGGCAGTGAGACATCGGCACTGCCGTAGCGGGACAGCATCGGGCCCAGCACCAGAATGGATGAACGCATGGTGCGTACCAGGTCATACGGGGCGTACAGGGAATCGATGGTAGTGGCATCGACCACGATATCCATCTTCTCGTTGAGCGTCAGGTGCACACCCATACGGCCCAGCAGTTCCATGGTAGTGGTGACATCATGCAGATGGGGAACATTGCGAATAGTGACGGGACTGTCAGCCAGCAGGGTCGCCGCCATGATAGGCAGCACCGCATTCTTCGCGCCGGATATACGGATATTGCCTTCCAGTACATTGCCGCCCGTGATGATTAATTTGTCCAAGATCGCGACCTTTACTGAATACGGTGCTGTTGGGCCCAGTCACCGGGTGTATAGGTATGCAGGGCCAGCGCATGTATCTCGCCCCCCATGCGATCACCGAGTGTCGCGTAGACCATCTGGTGCTGCTGCACCATGGAACGACCCTCGAACTGTTGACTGATGACAGTGGCCTCGAAATGGTCGCCATCGCCGTTTACGATCACCTCTGCATCCTTGATACCTGCTTTAATTATTGCCTCAAGCTCACTACCTTGCATGACGTTTTATTCCCCTGGACTCAAGAAACCGGCATCAGCCCAGCGAGAGTATCTCGTTGAGGCCACAGACACGGGCGATAGACAGCAACTGATCCGGTACATTGATAAACACGATTTCATTTCCGGCATTCTCCGACTCGCGCAACCACTCCACCAGCAGCGCCAGGCCGGCACTGTCAGCGCGCGTGACACCCTTGAGGTCCACTACAAGACGGGCTTCACCCTGCATGCGGGTGCCGGCATCCCGCAGCACGGCTGACACGGACTGGAAGCCCAGTTCGCCCTGCAGCAACCAGCTGCCTGCGCCGTTATCGACCAGCGTGGCTTCAGCCATCGGCGTGCAACCTGTTGCGCTCTGACAACTGGTCGATCAGGCGATCGATGCCATCCTTGCGTATAATACTGCCATAGGTGGAACGGTAGTTGGTCACCAGGCTGACACCACTGATGGATATATCATAGACCTTCCAGCCGCTGCCCGACGGGTACATGGAATAGGTAATGGGAATCACACCGATGCCCGGTTGATTGACCTCGGTACGT
Source organism: uncultured Ectothiorhodospiraceae bacterium (assembly GCA_947258515.1). Classification (GTDB taxonomy): domain Bacteria; phylum Pseudomonadota; class Gammaproteobacteria; order UBA9214; family UBA9214; genus UBA9214. Next base: position 21,937 of record CAMYIO010000004.1, on the reverse strand, counting down.
ACCATCACATTTGCCCCCCCCTTTTCCTCGGCAGCCGGCAGGTACACGATTTCCTCGTCGGCGTACTCAAGCAGTGCCGTGCCATAGGTGCGCACCAGCAACATCCTGAATTGCTCGACAAACTGTTCACGCTGTTGCGTTGTTGCCATGCGCCAGTTCCTGCCCAGCACCCACTGGCTCATGCGCTGGAAATCAAAGTATGGCAGTACGATCTGTTCAACCAGCTGGTACAGATGTGCCCCATCCTTTTCAATGCTGCCCTGCTCCTCGTGCATTGCTTGCAGCATGCGTGACGAGGTATCTCGAACCAGTTGCTGTGGAGAAAGGTCACTGGCCGTGACCGTGACAGGCACCAGCAGCAGGGCCAGCAGCAGCCTGCAAACACAAACCGCCACCGGATTGATCACGGGTCTCGGCATCACGGGCTACTGCTCGCTTTTCCCGGCGGCGGTGCTGTAAAGGAACTGTCCGATGACCTGCTCCATCACCAGGGCCGACTGCGTCAACTGCAGGCGATCACCGGCAACCAGGTTTTCCAGTGCGCCGCCGGGCTCCAGTGCAACGTACTGTTCACCCAGCAGGCCGGAGGTATAGATGCTGGCCGAGGTGTCTACAGGAAAGCTGTCGTGTTGCGCATCGATACGCAAACTGACCACCGCCTCGAAACTGGTATGGTCGTAATCGATGGATTCAACCCGACCCACGCGCACACCCGACACCGTCACCGCGGAACGCTCCTTGAGTCCACCGACATTCTCGAAGCCGGCGGTGATGATATAGCCGTCACCGCCGCTCATGGTACTGAGATTGCTGGCCTGCATGGCCAGCATGAACAAGGCGGCAATACCCAGGGCGACAAACAACCCGACCCCTATCTCGACTGTTCTGTTGTTCAAGTAATGCTCCTCTAGTCCCCAAACATCAATGCGGTCAGCACGAAGTCCAGCCCGAGTACGGCCAGTGCCGTGTGGACCACCGTGCGAGTGGTTGCCCGGCTGACACCTGCAGCGGTCGGGGTCGCATCATAGCCTTCAAACAGGGCGATCCATCCCGCGACAAAGCCAAACACAATACTCTTGATCACACCATTATATATATCATCGTGCAGGTCCACCGCACCCTGCATCTGCCCCCAGAAGGCACCGTCATCAACCCCCAGCAAGGGAACACCCACCAGATATCCCCCGTAGATACCCACGGCACTGAAGATTGCGGCCAGCAGCGGCATAGACAAGAATGCCGCCAGGAATCGCGGCGCAATCACCCGCTGCACGGGATCGACCGCCATCATTTCCATCCCGGAGAGCTGTTCCGTGGCCTTCATCAGGCCAATTTCGGCCGTCAGTGCCGATCCGGCCCGACCGGCAAACAGCAGCGCCGATACCACAGGGCCCAGTTCCCGCACCAGTGACAGCGCCACGACCACGCCCAGCGAATCCTCGGCACCGAAATCCACCAGCGTATTATAACCCTGCAAACCCAGCACCATGCCGACGAACATGCCGGACACCAGGATAATCACCAGCGTCAGCACGCCCACGGAATAGAGTTGCACCAGCACCAGTCCCGGCCGCAGCAGCAGTCCCGGCAACTTCGCCAGCATCTGCAGCAGCAACAGGTGGCCACGCCCGAGGCGTTCAAAAAAATCCAGCGTTGCCCTGCCGAGGTGCTGCAGCGCATCCAGCATCAGTTGGCCCGGCCACCGCGCAACAGATCATCCCTGAAATCCGCTGCCGGGTAGTGAAAGGCGGCGGGACCGTCCGGTCGTCCTTCCAGGAACTGCCGCGACCAGGCAGAGCTCGAGTCCCAGAGGGCATCGGGATGGCCATGGTCAACCACCTTGCCCTCCGACAGCAGATATACGTAGTCAGCGATGGCGGCCGTTTCATGCACATCATGCGACACCACGACACTGGTCAGGCCCAGCGCATCATTCAATTCCCGGATCAGCTTCACCAGGATGCCCATGGAGATCGGATCCTGGCCGGTAAACGGTTCATCGTAAAGCACCATCATCGGGTCAAGTGCAATGGCGCGTGCCAGTGCCACACGCCGTGCCATACCACCGGACAATTCAGCCGGCATGAGGTCAGCGGCACCCCGCAGCCCCACGGCTTGCAGTTTCATCAGTACCAGGTCGCGCAGCAACGCTTCCGGCAAGCGCGTGTGTTCACGAATGGGATAGGCGACATTCTCGAACACGTTGATATCCGTCAGCAACGCGCCGCTTTGAAACATCATGCCCATGCGTTTGCGCAACTGGTACAACGCCGAGCGTCTTAATGCCGGGACCTCTTCACCGTGCACACGAACAGACCCGGAAGCGGGACGCAACTGTCCACCGATGAGCTTCAGCAGGGTCGTCTTGCCAGTGCCACTGGGACCCATGATGGCGGTCACCTTGCCGGGCACGATGTCCAGGTCGATGCCATCGAACACCAGGCGCTCGCCGTGCGAAAAATGCAGGTCCCGGATTTGCACCACAGCATCCTGAATTTGATTGTTTTCGGTCGATTTCGTTTTAGGCATTTCCGGCCGCAAGCGGTTAGTCTGTCGACAGCGGCGTGTATGATAATGCAGTTTCCGCCCAAGAGTTGCCCCCGATGACGATATTTTTACCTGCCGCCTGTAGCGGTTGATTGCCGTGACCCTGCCCGGATCAGCTCTGCAGGGTGGTATTTCGTGCTGGCCTGCGGCTTGCGTGGCCCGGCACGGAGACCTCGATCTGAAGGCGGCCCCTGCCGGGTTGGCTTTAGTGCCCGGCAGACCCTGTTATACTTCGGAGTTGTTGCGTGACACCCGGCACGACAGTAATGGGCCAGTACTGGTTCAGCCCGACAAAGACAGCTATCATGACCATGAACTTCACAGAAATTCACAGAAATAAATGCCTTACCAGATATACTTGCCTGTCTTTCCATGCATCCCATGGCCAGAACTACCCGGACCCGTAGCCTGCGTAACCCTATAACGATGCGCCCATGAATGACCGCAAACTGCAGGAACTCGCGCTCGCCGTCATCAACACGGAGGCCGCGGCCATTCAGGGTCTGGACAAGGAGATCAGGCAACCCTCGTTTATCGCAGCCTGCCGCCTGATGCTGGCATGCAAGGGCCGCGTGGTCGTTACCGGCATGGGTAAATCCGGACACATCGCCGGCAAGATTGCCGCCACCCTGGCAAGCACCGGTACGCCCGCCTTTTTTGTTCATCCCGGCGAAGCCAGCCACGGCGACCTCGGCATGATTACCCCGTCTGACGTGGTGCTGGCACTGTCCAACTCCGGTGAGACCGGCGAACTGGTCACCATCCTGCCGATCATCAAACGACTCGATGTACCGTTAATCGCCATGACCGGTAATCCGCAGTCAACGCTGTCACTCGCCGCCACGGCGAGTATCAATGTCAGCGTCGAGAAGGAAGCCTGCCCGCTGGGCCTGGCACCTACAGCCAGCACCACCGCGGCGCTCGCCATGGGTGATGCACTCGCGGTTGCACTGCTGGAGTCACGCGGTTTTACCGAGGAGGATTTCGCGCGCTCGCATCCGGGCGGCACGCTGGGCCGGCGCCTGTTATTGCATATTGATGACCTGATGCACACCGGTGATGACATCCCCCGGGTCGGCATCGACACATCACTGACCGACGCCCTCATGGAAATGACCCGCAAGGGACTCGGCATGACCGCCATTGTTGACGCACAGGGCAAGCTGGCCGGTATCTTCACTGACGGTGATTTACGCCGTACCATTGACCACAAGATTGACCTGCACGAGGCCGTCGTCAGTGATGTCATGACGGCCGGTTGCAAGACCGTGCAGCCCGGCATGCTGGCGGCTGAGGCCCTGCAGATCATGGACAGCACCAAAATCAATGCCCTCCCCGTCGTTAATGACGGCAATGAACTGGTCGGCGCGCTCAACATGCACGACCTGCTGCGCGCCGGCGTGGTATAACTCGACAGAATATAGCCATGAAAGACATACTTGAAAAAGCTTCACGTATTCGCCTGCTGATCTTTGATGTCGATGGCGTGCTCACCGATGGCAGCCTGTTTGTTGGTGATGACGGCCAGGAATACAAGGCCTTCCACTCGCAGGACGGGCACGGCATAAAGATGCTCATCAGGCATGGTGTTACCGTCGCCATCATCACCGGCAGAACCTCAAAGGTCGTTGAACATCGAATGAATAATCTCGGCATTGAACATGTCTACCAGGGACAACTTGATAAACTGCCGGCCTATGAGAAACTGGCCAGTGATCTGGATATCAGCGCCGCAGAAACGGCCTATGTGGGTGACGATGTCGTTGACCTGCCGGTCATGCGCCGCGTCGGTCTCGCGATTGCGGTACAGGATGCACACCCGCTGGTACGCCAGCACAGCCACTGGCAGACACCCCGGTGCGGTGGTCGTGGCGCTGCGCGCGATGTCTGTGAAATGCTGATGGAGGCACAGGGTGTCCTGGATCAGGAAATGAGCAGCTACCTGTGAATGGCAAACAAATCGTTATCTACGGGCTGCTGTTACTGCTGGTCACGGGCAGTGGCTGGTTTCTGTTCCAGCAGGAATCCGGCCTGCAGCGCACCAGCGCCAGTAGCAGCGGTGCTGATGCCTTTGTCGAAGAGATGGACATGAAAGTCATGAATGAACAGGGCCAGCTGCAATACCGTGTGCTGGCACGTCGCATGACACACTACCCGAACGACGAACGCTTTAACCTCGAAGCACCCGACATCAGAATCCTGCAAGCCAGTGGCGACACCTGGCGCATCAGATCGGAACACGGCGAGACCAACGAGGACGCTGACATCATCTGGTTGCTGGGCGCAGTCGACATCAGGCGCCGGCAGACCGCAAGCAGCAGCGCACTGCACATCGTGACCAGCGATCTGCTGGTCAAACCGGAAGAAGAACTGGCCGAAACGGACAACGCGGCGACCATTACTTCCGGTCAATTCAGGATCGAGGGCGTTGGTGTAAAAGCAGATTTCAGGAACGACACACTGGAACTCAGGTCCAGTGTCCGGGGCCGTTACGATGTCATCAGCTAGGTTCTTTGCAAAATACTGTCCGCGCAGCGTGCTGTTGCTGCTCGCCCTGCTGCCACTGGCCGCATGGGGTCTGGATGCCGACCGTGACAAGCCCATTAACATCGAGGCTGACAAGGCCAGCCTGAATGACAAAACCGGATTCAGTGTCTACGAGGGCCACGTTAAACTGCAGCAGGGCACGCTTGTTTTTACCGGCAGCCGGATGACCGTACAGCTCACCGACAAGCAGCTTGATACCATTATTCTGACCGGCAACCTGGCGACCTATGTGCAGCGACCGGAAGGTAAAACCATTGACCAGCATGCAGAAGCCGGGCGCATTGAATACTACGCCATCGATGAGCGCGTTATCCTGCTCGACAAGGCCCGCATATGGGAATCCGGCGATGAGGAATTCCGCAGTGATCGCATTGTTTTCAATCTGAAGAATGACACCGTCGATGCTGGCGGCGGCGGTGAAAGTGGCCGTGTGCATATTACCCTGCAGCCCAGGGGCAAGAAGGATAAAGACAAGAAGAACAACCGCACGCAGGACGACAATCCGCCCGCAACCGCACCCGTAGCCGAACCCGGGCCTGAAGAGCCATGAGTGTCCTGAACGCAATCAGCCTCGGCAAGTCCTACAAATCACGACGGGTGGTTGATGACGTCTCGCTGTCAGTCAGCAGCGGCCAGGTTGTCGGCCTGCTGGGACCGAACGGCGCTGGAAAAACCACCTGCTTCTACATGATCGTCGGGCTGGTACCCTGTGGTGAGGGTCGTATCGAACTGGACAACGTTGACCTCACCGAAGAACCCATGCACAAGCGTGCCGCCTGTGGACTCGGCTACCTGCCCCAGGAGGCCTCGGTGTTCAGGAAGCTGTCCGTGACAGACAATATCATGGCGGTCCTCGAGATTCGCAAGGACCTCAACAAGGCAAACCGCAGGGAAATACTGGAATCACTGCTGCACGAATTGCACATCGGCCACCTGGCTGACCAGGCCGGTGTCAGCCTCTCCGGCGGTGAGCGCCGGCGTGTTGAAATTGCGCGCGCACTGGCGGCCAACCCGCGTTTCATACTGCTGGACGAGCCGTTTGCCGGCGTTGACCCGCTATCGGTGGTCGATATCCAGCAGATTATCGGGCATCTCTGTGATCGTGATATCGGTGTCCTGATCACCGATCATAACGTTCGCGAGATGCTGGGGATCTGTCACCACGCCTATATACTCAATGCCGGACAGGTGATCGCCGCCGGTTCACCGGATGAAGTGCTTAATAATCAGCATGTACGCGACGTTTATCTGGGCAGCAAATTCCGTTTGTAGGCAGCCCTGCCGGACGATATAACTGTTGTATGGCATGGATAATGCACTATACTTTTAGTCAGAACAGTGTGTTTGCACATTTGTTCAAAAAATAAACCAATATGAAGCAATCTCTTCAACTCCGAATCGGTCAGCACCTGACCATGACACCGCAGCTGCAGCAGGCGATCCGCCTGTTACAGCTGTCCACCCTGGAACTGCAGAGCGAAGTACAGGAAGCACTCGAGTCAAATCCCATGCTGGAGCAGGATGAAGCCGGCAGCGCGGAGGTTCAGGATGGCGACGGCGGTCCTAACGGGACGAGCAAGGACACCCCGGTCTCTGCGGAAGAGAATACCGAGACCATCCCGGACGAATTAGCCACGGACAGCAGCTGGGAAGATGTGTTTGATACCGGCGCAACCGCCTACAGCGCGCCGGAGTCCGGTGGCAGCCGGGACATGACGGAAACCATCACGGTCAGCGGCGCGGGGTTGCACGATCACCTGATCTGGCAACTCGAACTGACACACTTCTCTGATACCGACCAGCATATTGCCCGCATCATTATTGATTCCATTGATGAGGATGGCTACCTGACCACCAGCCTGGAAGATATCCACAAGAACCTCGATATACAGCTCGAAATCGAGCCTGATGAAATCAGGGCGGTTCTGCACCGTATCCAGCAGTTCGATCCTGTCGGGGTGGCCGCACGGGACCTGCAGGAGAATCTGCTACTGCAGTTGCAACAGTATGATGCGGCCACACCCTGGCTGAAAGAGGCACGGATACTCATCCGCGACTACTTCGGGCTGCTCAGCGGCCGCAATTTCACCAAGCTTGGCCGCAAGATGAAACTGGCCACCGATGATTTACAGCATGTCATCCATCTTATTCAGTCGCTCAACCCGCGCCCCGGATCGACCTTCGACACGGCCGAGCCGGAATACATCATCCCGGATGTATTCGTCGTCAAGAAGAACGACAGGTGGCAGGTTGAGCTGAACACTGACTCGACACCCAAACTGCGCATCAACAACCTCTATGCGCGCATGATCAAGCGCGGCAGCAACAGCAAGGACAATAACTATTTGCGTGACAACCTGCAGGAGGCACGCTGGTTCCTGAAAAGTCTGCAAAGCCGGCATGAAACCCTGCTCAAGGTGTCCAGCTGTATCGTCGAACGCCAGCAGGCGTTTTTCGAACATGGCGATGAAGCCATGAAACCGATGGTACTGCGCAGTATTGCAGATGCCATTGAAATGCATGAATCGACCGTCTCCCGCGTAACCACCCGCAAGTACATGCACACACCGCGCGGTATCTACGAGTTCAAGTACTTTTTTTCAAGTCATGTCAGCACGGAATCAGGCGGCGAATGCTCGGCCACCGCCATCAGGGCCATCATCAAGAAACTGGTTGCCGCTGAAACCCCGTCAAAACCACTCAGCGACAACAAGATGGCCGCTATTCTGGCCGAACAGGGCATCAATGTAGCAAGGCGGACGATCGCGAAATACCGCGAGTCACTGTCCATATCACCATCCAACGAACGTAAACGCCTTTCCTAGGCGTCAACACAGGAGTGTCTCAATGAAAATCAACCTGACCGGACATCATGTCGACCTAACTGATCCTCTGCGTAAATATGTCAACAATAAAATGGAACGTCTGGAACGCCATTTTGATCATGTCACCGACACCCATGTGGTACTGAGCGTGGAAAAACTGCGCCACAAGGCTGAAGCAACCATGCACATCACCGGGGGTAACATATTCGCCGACGCGGAACAGGAGAACATGTACGCGGCCATCGATGCACTGGTTGACAAGCTCGACCGTCAGGTCAAGAAGCACAAGGAAAAAATGACTGATCATCACCGTAGTGAGGGATCCATTGCAAGGGAGCTGTAAACAGTCCCGATACCTGTATCAGGGCCGTGCAGACTTTCTGAATACACCATGAACATTACCGATTTACTCAGTGCCGAACGGGTTGCCTGCAGTGACGAGGTTGGCAGCAAGAAACGACTGCTTGAACAACTCGGCGAGCTGCTGGCGAGCAGCTCGCCGGTGCTGTCACAACATGAAATCTTCGACGCGTTACTGAACCGGGAAAAACTCGGCAGTACCGGACTGGGCAAGGGCGTGGCCATTCCGCATGGCAGGATGGCCGACCTGGAACACCCGGTCTGTGCATTTATCAAGCTGGCAGTAGCGGTTGATTTTGACACCTCTGACGGTCTGCCGGTGGATCTTGTTTTCGCGTTGCTGGTACCGGAGGACTCAACCGAGGAACACCTGCAGGTGCTGTCCACCATTGCCGAGATATTCAGCAACACCGGCATCTGCGACGCCCTGCGGGCATGTGAATCCAGCAACTGCCTGCTCGATCAGCTGTATCAGTGGGAGTCACACCGTATCCCCGCATGAGCACAACCCTTGAAATCGAGACCCTGTACAAGGCCTTGCAGGAGAAACTGGGGCTCACCTGGCTGGCAGGAGAAGAGCACAAAAACAGGATACTGCATTCCTCCGCTGATACATCAGCGGATATTTCACTGGTCGGCTATCTGAACCTGATCACCCTGCACCGCGTTCAGGTACTCGGCCGCAAGGAAATGGAATACCTCGATTCACTGAAAAAGAACTCCCGCAAGGATACCATTTCACAATTGTTCTCCGGACAAACAACACTGGTCGTAATCGCCAAGCGCCTGCCGCCACCGGATGACCTGGAGGCCGCCGCGACGGCCAGTCGCATACCCTTGCTGTCGAGCGATTTGCCCAGCCAGGACATTATCGAGAACCTGCAACACTACCTGACCAATTATTTTGCAGACAAGATCACCCTGCACGGGGTGTTCATGGAAGTTCTCGGCACCGGCGTACTGATTACCGGCGATTCCAGCATCGGTAAAAGCGAGCTGGCGCTGGAGTTACTGACGCGCGGTCACCGCCTGATCGCCGATGACGCACCCGAGTTTTCCAGGGTCTCGCCGGACACCCTGCTCGGCACCTGCCCCGAGATGCTGCAGGACTTCCTCGAGGTCCGTGGGCTCGGCATCCTCAACGTGCGCGCCATGTTCGGCGCGAGCGCCATCAAGCAGCATCGCAACCTGCGCCTCATTGTTGTACTGCAGGACATCGAGGAGGCCACCCAGATAGATCGCCTGCATGGCAGCAAACGAATATGCAAAATACAGGAGGTCGACATACCTGAAGTCACCCTGCCGGTCGGACCCGGAAGAAATCTCGCGGTGCTGCTGGAGGTTGCGGTACGCAACCATATCCTGAATGCCAAGGGCTATGATGCCAGCCAGGCGTTCATCGACCGCCAGAAGCGCCGCCTCGAAAGCGCCCGCCAATGAACCTGGTCATCATCAGCGGCCTCTCCGGCTCGGGTAAAAGCGTTGCCCTGCATGCGCTGGAGGATATGGATTTTTACTGCATCGACAATCTTCCGGTGAGCCTGCTGGATGCGTTCGCAACAGAAATCAAGGAACAGACATACAAGAATGGTGGCAATGTGGCTATTGGCATTGATGCCCGCAACCACCCTGACCAGCTTGTCAACTTTCCGGACATCATCAACGGGCTGAAGAACAAGGGCATCCACTGCAAGATCCTGTTCCTGCAGGCCGATGACGCCACCTTGCTGAAACGCTTTAGCGAGACGCGGCGCAAACACCCGTTATCCGGCACAGGCACCCCGCTTGCGGATGCCATCGTCAAGGAACGCGGCCTGCTTACTCCCATTACTGCTAACGCTGACATGTTCATCGATACCAGTCGCACCAATGTTCACCAGCTACGCGACCTGGTTATGGAGTTTCACGACAAATCAGGAAACAGCGAGTTTTCACTCTTGTTGCGTTCCTTCGGTTACAAACACGGTCTGCCGACTGATGCCGATTTCGTCTTCGATGCGCGCTGCCTGCCCAACCCGTACTGGCAACCCGCGCTGCGCGCCCTGACCGGAATGGATGATGCGGTCATTGAATACCTTGACCGGGAAGCCGTAGCCCGGCAGTACTACACATCAGTGGAGCATTTCCTCGGTGAATGGATACCGCACTTCAAGGCCGATAACCGCAGTTACCTGAGCATTGCCATTGGCTGCACCGGCGGCCAGCATCGTTCGGTGTATCTGGTAGAAAAGCTGGCGCACTACCTTGCCGGGCAAGCGGTTGAAGTCGTCAAACGACACAGGGAACTGGAATAATGACAGGCCTGTTACTGATCACACACGGCAGCCTTGGCGATGACATGCTGAATGCAGCGAAGCAGATACTCGGTGGTTGTCCGTTGGCTGCAGAAGCCATTACTGTCGAGGCAGACTGCGATCCCGATCAATTACTCGAGACGGCAGGCAAGCTCTGTGACACACTCGATGACGGCGCTGGTGTGCTGGTACTGACAGACCTCTATGGCAGCACACCCAGCAATATCGCGAACCGCCTGATCGACACACACAATGCACGTATCATCTCGGGCGCCAATCTCCCGATGTTACTGCGCATACTGAATTATCCGGATATGAACCTCGAGGCACTGTGTGAAAAAGCAGCCAACGGCGCCCGTGACGGTATAGTCGTCACCAGCCGGAAAGAGGCGTCCTGACATGCAGGAAAGATGCGTCACAATCATCAACAAGCTCGGCCTGCACGCCAGGGCGGCTGCCAAATTCGTCACAACGGCCTCGTCATTTTCCTGCAACGTCGATGTCGCCAGGAACGGACAGCATGTCAACGGTAAAAGCATTATGGGCGTAATGATGCTGGCGGCATCGCGTGGCACCGAACTGATTATCATAACGCAAGGCGAGGACGAAGTTGAAGCCGCGGACAGCCTCATAAAGCTGATTGAGGAGCGCTTCGGCGAACAGGAGTAGCGGCACCCACCTGAGCAGGTAAACAGAGGATCATTCAGGACATGAGCCTGGCACTTTCCGGAATCGGCGTCTCCCGCGGCATTGCCATTGGCAAGGCACACATCATTCTGCGTGGCACGGTAGAAGTCCTTGAAAGCGCCATCCCGGAACCCCTTGTCGAAGATGAAGTCGTACGCTTTCTGAAAGCGGTCAACTGCGCCCGGCAGCAGCTTGAAGATATCCGCGGACGTCTCCCGGAAAACACCCGAGTCGATATCGCCGGTTTTATCGACACCCACCTGCTGATGCTCGATGACGCCACCCTGGTCACCACGCCTGTCGACCTGATCCGTGAACATGGCTGCAATGCCGAGTGGGCACTGAAGCTGCAACGTGATGCCGTTGTCGACGTATTCGAGCAGATAGATGATGCCTATCTGCGCACCCGCCGTGATGATGTCGACCATGTCATCAACCGCCTGCAACGGATCCTGCTGGACGATGAGCAGGACGATGCATATAACGCAGGTGTCCCCCTGGATAACGCTATCGTGCTCGCCTATGACCTCACCCCGGCCGAAACCGTGCTGCTTGAACATCAGGGCATCAGCGCATTTGCGACCGAGTGCGGCGGCCCGCTGTCACACACGGCGATCCTTGCACGCAGCATGCAGATCCCGGCACTGGTTGGCACCCATGGTTTACGGCGTTATATCCGCGATGGCGAAACAGTCATCCTCGATGGACTGCAGGGCATACTCATCGCCGGCACGGATGAACGTGTACTTGACCACTACCGGAATCGCCAGCAACTGGAGCAGCAGCGACAGCTGGAACTGACACGGCTCACAGACACCCCCGCCATCACCCGGGACGGCAAGTGCATCACCCTGATGGCAAACATTGAACTACCGGAAGATATCGATGCGGTCAGCCGCGAAAGCGCCAGTGGCGTGGGCCTGTACCGCACCGAGTTTCTGTTTATGAACCGCAGCGCACCACCGGACGAGGAAGAACAGTACGACTGTTATGTCAGTGTTATCGAGGCACTCAGGGGGAAACCCCTGACCATACGCACCCTCGACATGGGCGCAGACAAACCGGTCGACGGCAGCAGCCGCAGCTGCAGCAACCCGGCACTGGGTTTGCGCGCCATTCGCCTGTGTCTCAAGGACCACTCGCTGTTCAAGCCCCAGTTACGCGCCATCCTGCGTGCCTCGGCGCACGGCCCGGTACGGCTCATGGTACCGATGCTGTCCAACACCCAGGAGTTGCACCAGGTACTGAGCCTGATTAACGACACCCGCAATGCACTGCAGCGCGAGTCACTGGCGTTCTCGCCGGACGTCAAGATCGGAGCCATGATCGAAGTCCCGGCCGCCGCCCTGTCGGCATCGGAATTTGCCAGTCACATGGATTTTCTCTCGATCGGGACCAACGATCTGATTCAGTACACGCTCGCGATAGACCGCATCGATGACGAGGTGAACTACCTGTATGACCCGCTGCATCCCGCGGTCCTGAAGCTCATCAAGATGACCATTGATGCCGGTGCGGCGGCCGGCATCCCGGTTTCAATGTGTGGCGAAATGGCCGGCGATACGCGTTACACCCGCCTGCTGCTCGGCATGGGTCTGAATGAATTCAGTATGCATCATACCGCCCTGCAGGAAGTCAAACGCGTCATCAATACCAGTACTATCACGTCACTCATTCCGCTGGTTCAGGAGCTGCTGAATAACACCAAGGCGGGTCGCATTCCGGGCCGCATCGAATCACTCAACCGCAACAAGCGCTGAAATATTCACTCTCGCTGGCACGTCTGCCTTACCGAACACCTAACCTGCTGTTACACTGCGTGCTGTCCGGCAGGGCACATCTCGCCCCTGCAGACAGCGAGCCCAGGCAGCCATGACCGATAAAACAGAAACACAGACAACAGAAACCCAGCTGGAACTCGTCACCCATGCGCTCGACTCGGGTGACGCCGGCGAGGTCCGCGACCTGCTCGGCACCCTGCACAGCGGTGAAATAGCCGACCTGATCGAATCGGTCCCGCACGGTCCGCGCGAACAACTCTGGGAACTGGTTGCCCCGGAAGACCACGGCGAAACCCTGGTCCAGGTCAACGACGAGGTGCGTGCCGGTCTCATCGATGATATGGAATCCGATGCCCTGGTCGCAGCCACCGAAGGCCTCGATGCGGATGACCTGGCTGATCTGATCAGGGACCTTCCCGGTGGCGTCATCCAGGAAGTGCTGGGCGCCATGAACCAGCAAAACCGCGATCGACTGATTTCGGTGCTGTACTATCCCGAGGACAGCGCCGGCGGACTGATGAACGTCGACGTGGTGACCGTGCGCGCCGATGTCACGCTGGATGCGGTACTGCGTTATCTGCGGCTGCACATTGACATACCCGAAACCACTGACAGCCTGTTCGTGGTTGACCGGGACGACACTTTCAAGGGCGTGTTGCCACTGAGGGTATTGCTCACCAATGACCCGGATTTAACAGTCGCCGAGGTCATGGACAGCAACATTACCGCCATTCCAGCGGATATGCCGGACACGGAAGTTGCAAGAATGTTCGAGAATCACGACCTGGTGTCTGCACCGGTCCTCAACGAAGCAGGCAAACTGATCGGCCGCATTACCATTGATGATGTCGTCGACGTGATTCGCGAGGATGCCGACCACTCGCTGTTAAGCCTAGCCGGCCTCGATGAAGAAGACGACACCTTCGCACCGGTGATAAAGAGTGCGCGCCGGCGCGCTGTCTGGCTGGGCATCAACCTGTGTACCGCGTTCCTGGCCTCGTGGGTCATCGGGCTGTTCCAGGCAACCATTGAACAGGTGGTCGCACTGGCGGTACTGATGCCCATCGTTGCCAGCATGGGCGGCATCGCCGGCAGCCAGACACTCATCATCGTCATTCGCGGGCTGGCCCTCGGCCAGATCGGCGTCAGCAATGCCCGCTGGTTGATGTATAAGGAAATCTCCGTGAGCGCACTCAATGGTGCCGCCTGGGCAGTGGTGGTCGCGGTGATATCGGCTGTCTGGTTCAAAAACGCCAACATCGGTTACATCATCGGTGCGGCCCTGATCATCAACCTGCTGTGTGCCGCCGTCGCCGGCATGAGCATTCCGTTTTTGCTGACACGCATGAAAATCGATCCGGCACATGCAGGGACCGTCATTTTGACCACGGTAACGGATGTCGTGGGGTTCATGGTGTTCCTCGGGCTGGGCACGCTGTTCCTGCTCTGAGTGATCGCGCTTGCGAAGCGCTCCTACCCCAACCGATACACCTGTAGGAGCGGATCGCATCCGCGAATCCGGCAATAGATACCGCGTTCAGGCGCCCGCGATTGTCATCTCCTCGACCAACACCGAGCCGGTACGGGTATTGCCACGCAGATCGACATCATTGCCGACCTCGACAATGTGCATGAACATGTCCTTGAGGTTGCCAGCCACCGTGATCTCGTCAACCGGGTACTGGATTTCACCACCTTCAACCCAGAAACCGGCCGCACCACGGGAATAATCACCCGTGACATTGTTGACCCCGAAACCGATCAACTCGGTCACCAGCAGCCCGGTGCCCATGCTGCGCAGGATTTGACCGAGGTCCCTGTCACCCGGGTCAATGGTCAGGTTGCGCACACCGCCGGCATTGCCGGTGGTGGCCATGCCCAGCTTGCGCGCAGAATAACTGTTCAGCACATAGGATTGCAGGATGCCGTCCCTGACAAAGTCCTGCGCCTGCGTCGCGACGCCCTCGCCGTCATAAGGCGAACTGCCCAGCCCCTTCTTCAAGAGTGGCTGTTCGTGAATATGCAGGAAACCGGGAAACACCGGCTTTCCCAGGTGGTCCAGCAGGAACGAGGACTTGCGATACAGACTGCTGCCGCTGACCGCTGAGATAAAATGACCAAACAGGCTGCTTGCGATATCAGCCGCGAACACCACCGGTGCCTGGCGCGTTGACAGGCGTTGTGTACCGAGACGTCTGACGGTACGTTCACCGGCAATCCGCCCTGTCTCCGCGGCTGCTATCAGGTCGGCAGGATCACGTGCCGAGAATGACCAGTAATCGCGCTGCATTTCGTCACCCTGCTTGCCGATGACGGCACAGCTGACGCTGTGGTAGCTGCTGCGATAACCGGCGAGAAAGCCGTGCGTATTGGCCCTGACGCGCATCCCGACATAGCTGGACACCGTGCCGCCCTCGGAATTCTCGATGCGCGGATCAACCTGACGAGCGGCATCCTCACACTCGGTTGCCAGTACTATCGCCTGCTCGGCATCCAGTCCCCAGGGATGGTAGAGGTCCAGGTCGGGTATCAACGTCGCCATGCGATCGGCATCCGCCAGCCCGGAGCACTCATCACGGCTGGTATGGCGTGCAATATCACAGGCTGCCTTGACTGTTGCTGAGAGGCTGTGCGGCGCAAAGTCCGCACTACTGGCAGAACCCTTGCGCTGGTCAAAGTACACCGTCAAACCGAGTGAACGGTCACGGTTGTACTCCAGTGTTTCGGTCTCGCCCAGCCGCACCGTCACTGACAGGCCGCTATCGATACTGACGCCGGCCTCGACACTGTCGGCACCGGCCTTGCGGGCCTGCGCAATGACCTGCTGCACCATCTCTTCCAGCTGTGCTTGCTCGGGGAATGGCGAATCCTGTTCTGTTAGCGTTGAATCGGTCATGTGCGGTCCTGTGGTCGGGAGCGGTGATTCTACCGGTCACGCGGGTACCGGACAAATCGGACGGAAACGGCTATGCTGTACCCTCCGACAACCGCACATGTCAGGCCATGCACGAGACGGATCACGACGACCAGGACGAAATCAGCAAATCCCGGCGCAAGCGCGACTTGCAGGACCTGAAAAAGCTCGGTCAGGCGCTGCTCGATTTCAGCGACGATGCATTACGCCAGCTGATGTTGCCCGATGTATTGCTGGATGCCCTGCACACGGCCAGGAAAATTCACTCCAACGGCGCCCGCAAGCGACACATGCAGTACATCGGCAAGCTGATGAAGGACATCGACGTGGCACCGCTAAGGCAGGCAATTGAGAGCAGAAACAGGCAACATGACACGCAAAGCCGTGAATTCCACCTGCTTGAGACACTGCGCGAGCAGTTGCTCGCGGACGGTGACAGCGCCCTGCCCGCGGTACTGGCACATTTCCCGCACGCGGATCGCCAGCACCTGCGCAAGCTCGTCAGGCAAGCCCGCAAGGAACATGACAGCCGGCAACCGCCGCGCGCCTCACGGCTGCTGTTCCGGTACCTGCGCGAACTACAGGAACAACCCGATTACATGTAGGAGCGGATCGCATCCGCGATTCCAGCGATTGTCACGGTCGCGCGATGTACAGGGATGTATTAGTGCCGTGGGAGGCAGGATGCCGTGAGCGGCCTTGCGAAGCGCTCCTACAAATTTTGATATTTTTACATAGCGCATCAACCAGGCGGTTGCTGCAGTGCCGCCGCATACTCCGCCACGATCTCGGCCGCCGGCTTGACCGCGCTGATGCCGTCGACACTCTTGCCTGCCTGGAAGATATCCCGGTAATCCTTACCCTGCAAGGCGGAGCGCTTCAGTTTCCAGATCGACTGCAGCGAATACAACGTGCGCATCCAGTGCTTGGTACGGCGCCCACGCAACATCCACCGCGCCAGTGGTCCGGCACGCGTACCCATGTGCTGTATATAGGGTGTATTGATGACCGCCACCGGCACACCGGATATCTTTTCGGACAGCACGACATCCTCTTCCCTGGCCTCGACAATCGCCCGCTTGTAATCTTCATGCGCGTGGCACTCGGTGGTTGCAATAAAGCGCGTACCGAGCTGCGCACCGTCATATCCCATGGCAATGACCTCCGCAAAACCGGCCGCCGTGCCTATGCCTCCGGCGCACACCAGCGGCTTACCCAGCGGGCCGATCTCCCGCAGCAATTGTTCGGGTGACAATGCCCCAGCATGCCCACCGGCACGGTTATTGACACAGATAAAACCATCGACACCGCCATCCAGCGCCTTCTCCGCCCAGTGACGACTGGTGACATCGTGATACACCGTGACACCGGCAGCATGCGCCCTGTCAACGACCCAGCGGGGGTTACCCAGCGCCGTGACCAGGAAAGGTACCTGCTCTTCAAGGGCGATTTCGAGCCATTGATGGACCCGCTGCAGGTAGATCTTTGAACTCTGCTCGATTATGAGATTCACGCCGATCGGCTTGCCGGTGAGACGACGGATAGTGCGCAGGCCCGCGCGGAACTCATGGCCATGGACATAGCTGAGGCTCAACGGCTGCACGATACCGATGCCGCCCGCCTCCGAGACCGCCGCTACCAGTTCAGGGTTGGAACAGGGATACATGGCCCCGCAGATCAGTGGCACCTCGATACCCAGCGCCTCACAGAGTGCGGAATGCCCCGGCATCAGCTGTCCTGCTCCGGACCAATCAACCAGTGTGCCGTGACGACACTGACGACATCACCCGCGCTGTCGCGTATGTCACAACGGATTTCGAGTTCGCACTCATGGTTATCTGCCGGAATATCACAGCCGCACGCGGCGGTCAGCACGCCGCGTGCCTTCTTCAGGTATTCAATCTCAAAACGCCTGAGGATGCCGCGCGTGTTCTCCGGCAGGCTGTTCATCAGGGCCAGTCCGGTGGCCATCTCACCGAGGTTGGCAAGGGCCATGGCATGCACAGAATGCAGATGATTGCGCAGCTTGCGCCGTTCTTTGAGCCTGACGACACAATGCCCCGGCTCCAGCACTGCAACCGTGGCGCCCAGCTGACCGGTATAGGGCACGAAGCGGCCAAGCAGGCGACTGAACAATTGTCTGCCCGCCGGTAGCGTGATCAGCTTGCGCCAGTGCTTACGTAAACCGGGTCCGATGGACTGGGCCATATCAAGTCTGCTTTAGCTCTTCAGCAGCGACACGTAATCTGTTTTGGGATGTCCCGTGTAGATCTGGCGAGGTCGTGCGATACGCGCATTGGGTGTGCCATTCTGCTCGGCCCAGTGGGCTATCCAGCCCGGCAAACGGCCGATGGCAAAAATGACCGTGAACATATTGGTGGGTATACCGATGGCCCGCAGGATGATGCCGCTGTAGAAATCAACGTTCGGATACAGCTTGCGTTCCAGAAAGTAACTGTCATTGAGGGTGATCTCCTCGAGTTTGCGTGCGATATCGAGCAACGGGTCTTTCTTGTTCATCTTCTCGAACAGGCGCTCGGCAATACGCTGCAACACCGTCGCGCGCGGATCGAAGTTCTTGTAGACGCGGTGACCAAACCCCATCAGCCGTTCGCTGCTGTCCTTCTCTTTTGCACGGCGAACATACTCCTCGGGCGACATATGACCCTTGTGGATACGATTGAGCATGTCCAGCACCTGCACATTTGCGCCGCCGTGAAGCGGCCCCCACAAGGCGCTGACACCGGACGCACAGGAGGTAAACAGGTTTGCCTGGCTGGATCCGACCATGCGCACCGTCGAGGTACTGCAATTCTGTTCATGATCGGCATGTAAAATCAGCAGCAGGTTAATGGCATCCTGCGTCACCTCGTCACAGATATATTCCTCGTAGGGCTGGGAAAACATCATGTGCAAAAAATTTGCGACATAACGCAGCTTCGGGTCCGGGTACATAATCGGCTTGCCACGCGAGCGGCGGTAGGCAAAGGCGGCTATCGTCCGTATCTTGCTGATCAGGCGTGCCGCGACGGCCTCCAGCTGGTCGAGATCATCCACTTTCCGGAACTCCGGGTGAAAACACGACAGGGCGTTGATCATGGCCGACAGGATAGCCATGGGCGGAGCCGAACGCGGAAACCCCTGAAAGTTGTGCGTCATACTTTCATCGATATTCGCCTTATTCGTCAGCGCCTCGCTGAAACGGTCATATTGCGCCGGGCTAGGCAACTTGCCGAAGATCAGCAGCCAGGCCACTTCCACGAAGTTGGGATTGTTTTCGAACTGTTCGATCGGTATACCGCGATAGCGCAGGATGCCCTGTTCACCGTCGATATAGGTAATGGCGCTCTCGCAACTACCGGTATTGCCATAACCGGGATCAAGCGTAATCAGACCTGTTTCAGCACGTAAACGGCTGATGTCAATGGCTCGCTCGCCTTCAGTTCCCTGAACCAGAGGCAACTGGTAGGTTTTGCCATCGACCTGCAGCGTCACTGTTTCCGTCATACTTGACTCCTGGTATCTGCCTGATTCCCGGATGCGGGCAAACATTATATATAATGCGGTCATATGAGTCATTCAAAGGCCAGTTTATTTGCGGCTATGTCAGCAGCCCTGATATGCCTGTTGCTGTTTATCGCGGGTATCTGGGACCAGGGATATATTGGTTTTGAAACGCGCTTTGCACTCTTTGCCAGAGAGATGTTTGCCGATGGTCCAGTCTGGTTTCCAACCACCTACGGGCAGCCGTATCCCGACTATCCCGCGATGTCCACTTTCCTGATTTACCTGGTTGCCAACTTGCTTGGCGAGGTCAACAAATTTGCAACGGTTCTGCCCACTGCCCTCTCTGCCGCCATTACGGTTTTCTTCGCCTACCGTATTCTGAGCCATTACGACAGGAACTGGGCCTTTTACTGCGTAGTTATACTGCTGCTGACGAACACCTTCGCGACCGAAGCCAGGGCGATTTCCCTTGACCAGACCATCGCGACCATCAGCATTGTTTCGTTCTACCTGGTATGGCGTTCCGAGATGTCCGGCAAGGGTGCAATCCCCTGGCTAATATGGCCGCTACTGGTTTTCGGCTTTTCAGTCCGGGGACCGCTCGGTATTGTACTTCCCTCCACGGGTATCGCCGTGTTTTATCTCTTCCGGTTCCAGTGGAAAAAGTTACTGGTGTACGGTGCTGCCTCAATCGCCATACTGGTCGCGTTATGGTTGCTACTGCTGCAACTGGCAAAGGCCTCCGGCGGTGAAGCGTTCGTCGCGGAAGTCATCAGGATGCAGATCGGCGGACGCCTGAATTCCGGGGCCAGCCCTGAATTCGGTACTTACTTTAAAGATGCTTTTGGCAACTATGCCCTTGCCTACCCGTTCGCGGTGCTTGGTTATTTCGCCCTCCTCTATCGAGTATTTACACAACAGTCCGGAGCTGGCGATGACAAGCTCAGGCTTGTCATCTTCATGGGTGTCTGGGCGCTGGTCATCATGCTGGGCATGTCGTTTCCTGATACCAAGAAATCAAGATACCTGCTTTCAATGACGTTCCCGTTGTCTGTTGTCGCCTCTTATTTCATTTACCAGCATGAAAAAGGTGTGTTAGCTTTTTTAAGAAGGCTGTATACCGGCATCATCCTCGCATTACCCGGCTTACTGGCCATCGCCCTGCCGTTCGCAGCACAAAAGGCCGCTGACAAGGGTATCGAACTCGCCAGCTTCCCCGTTAAAAATGTCATTATCATCCTGGTTGTTTTGCAGATAGTTGCCATTGCCTGGGCAGTTATTGGCCGCAGGGAAAACACCGCCCTGAGAGCAGAACTGTCCATGAGCGTTGTTGCCTTCTGGCTGGTGTTGATAACGATCCTGGAACCGGCCGAACAGCTGACAAGGGATTCACGACAGTTCGTTTCCCGGGTTGAAGCCATCAGGCAGGAACAGAATCTTCCGCTGGTGTTTTACCGGGAGAAGCCTGATGTAATGGGAATAGTCTATGTTGTTAATGCAGACCAGCTTCTGACCCCTGCATTTATCGATGACCTGGCTAATATCGCTGATTTTGAAAGCGGATTATTCATGGTTACGCAGGAAGATATTACAGCGGACTTGCAAGGGCCAAACGTTGCTGCAAAACTGGTTGCAACAGGCACCATGAATAATACGTCCTTTTTGGCATTCACTGTTATGCCGAAATAAGAACAGACTCTGTCCCTTTGCTGTTTACATACTGCGAGTTGTTACTCAAGTGAGACAGATCAGATGACCCACTCCAAGCGGGCATAAATGCAGAAAAAGCACTTTTCAAAGGCCAATCAGCTATTACATATTGCCAGGGACAAGTTCATACCAGGGATGCCACCACAGCCAGCAAAAACTACCTTGTTAAAGGACCGGGGCGCAATTCTGACAGGAATCTGCGCCATACTCTTCGTCACGCTTTTTACCCTGAAAGCAATCCAGATGCACGAAGAATTTGGAACATCGGCCTATGACCTAGGCGTTTTCCAGCAGGCCCTGTGGCTCATTAGCCAGTTTGAGGAACCCTTCAACACCGTGCGCGGAATGCACAGTCATGGTGACCACTTTCGTCCCGTCGACTATCTGTTTATCCCGCTGTATCGATTATCGCCCTCGATCTACTGGGCCTTCCTCGCCCAGTCGCTTTCAATCGGGCTTGGTGCCGTGATTCTGTACCGACTGGCCCAACGAGAGCTACCCACGATGCGTTGGGTACCACCGGTATTTGCCCTTGCTTACCTGCTTAACCCGGTGGTGCATAACCCGTTGCTCTGGCAGTACCACCCGGTGGTACTTGCCAGTGGACTCTATCTGCTCTGGCTCTGGTTTTACTTGGAGCAGCGTAGCTGGCCTTTTTATCTGCTGTTCATCCTGTTGCTAACCATCCGTGAGGATATGTGCATTACCACGGCCATCTTCGGTATTGTGGCATTTCAAAGTTCCCTTGATGGATTCTCCATCTTG
>CAMYIO010000003.1 GCA_947258515.1 uncultured Ectothiorhodospiraceae bacterium | reverse complement strand
CTGAATGTGCGCCGGATGCCATTCGCACCTGCCTGCAGGTTTTTGAATCCGGCATGGTTATTTAGCGACTTGTTACATGAAGGTCTTGAGTTAAAAGGGGTTTACAGGCGCCGCGGTATGCCCTGGCAACAGCAGGCAGCCGGCGAAGCAGGGCAGGTGCATTGCGCAATCACTCATGTCGTTTACCGAAATCACGCGATATTCCTGCCCGTACAACGTGGCTCTATTCGTGCGGATTATAGGACCGTTACCGTACCTGGATTTTCAATTTCTGCCTGCTGCGCCTGGGTAATCACCACGATGCGCAGGATGCGACGCAGGAAGTAGAGATCCGCGTATGCAATGCGATTGTCCGTTTTGAAGGGCGCTCTGCCTTCGAGACCTGGCTGTACAGGACCTGCGAAAACCAGTGCCGGACCTTTGCCGTCAGGCGGGCACGCTATGTTCAGGTGGAGCACATCGAAGCGCTGATTGACTCCATGATCCCGGTGAGACGCTCGCCGTCAGCGCTTGCCCTGCATGTCACGTTAGCGCTCTGGATGTTTTTTCGCGAACGCCTGCTCTGCCCGGGTCATCTGATCCTGGCCCCGCTTGATCAGCCGGTTGCCGCGTTCAACACTGCTTTCGCCGTCGCTTATCTTGTCCTGTCCTTCGTCGATCAGTTTTTCACCGTCCTTGATCTGTTTCTTACCGTCCGAGACCAGCTTCTTGCCTTCCTTGTATAAGGACTCGCCTTCGATCCAGTGCGTGGCAAATTCGCCCGATTCTCTGGAAGATGCCATCATGCGTTCGCCCATGGAAGGGGTGCTCGTGCAACCGCCCGACACGGTGGATGCCAGGCTGATGCTCAGGACTATGGAACATAAGCGGCTATTTTTTGTGCACTTGATCATGAAAAATCTCCCGGCCCCCGGGGCCAAATGTCTGGTAAATGTTGAACGCACCGGGCAGCCACGGACCGGGCCGGGCTGCAATCACCGCTGCAACTGTAAATCCAGACCGGAGCGGTACCGGAAAAGTCACAGTGTCGCGCCGCAGTACCCCGGGTGAAAAGCGAGGGGAACTGACATCAGCTGTGACTTTCCCCCGTCATGCGGCGTCCAACCCTTAACCTCTATCAGGAATGAACGGTTTTAATGCATACACTCACGCTCAGTCTCATCGCCGTAATATTGTTGCTTGTCGCAAACGCGTTCTTCGTCGCCGCGGAGTTTGCGCTGGTGAAGGCGCGCGGTTTCCGTCTGGAAACGTACGCGCTCGAGGGCAGTTCTGCTGCCAAGCTCTCATTGCGAATCCAGCAGAATCTCGAGGCCTACCTGGCTGCCTGCCAGCTGGGCATTACCATGGCATCACTGGGACTGGGTTGGGTCGGTGAACCCGCTGTTGCTGCCATTCTGGAACCGTTATTTGACAGCCTCGGCGTTCCGGAAACGATTCTGCACACGGCAGCATTTCTGGCCGGATTTCTGATTTTCTCATCACTGCATATTGTTGTCGGCGAGCAGGTCCCCAAGACCTACGCCATACGCCGGGCAGAGCTCGTGTCGGTCTGGGTGGCATATCCACTGCATATAGCCTACCTGATGGTGTATCCCCTCAACTGGTTGCTGAATCGTGCATCACGGTCAGTCCTGTCGATGTTCAATGTTGAGGAGGTATCCCACGCCGATGTGCTGAGTGGGGAGGAACTGAAGGGACTGGTGGCCTCCTCCCGCGAGCATGGCGAGATTGAGCAGAACAAGGCGGATATGCTGCACAATCTCTTCGAGTTCGATCAACGGCAAGTGGGTCGCGTGATGATCCCTCAGGGATCGATAAAGATGCTGGACTTGAGTGGCGATGCGGATCGCAATCTCGAAACAATACGCGACAGTGGCCACTCGCGGTTTCCTGTCATCGATTCCGCCGCTGCTGACAAGATTGCAGGAATCGTGCTGGCCAAGGATCTCCATACCGCGATGCTTTCAGGTAATCCGGAGCCCTGGCGTGACCTGAAGCCGTTTTGCCGTGAGCCGCTGCTGGTGCCGGAAAGTCAGAAGATTGCACGCTTGTTCGAGAGCATGCGTAGCAACCGCGCGCACATGACCTTTGTCGTCGATGAGTATGGTGAACTCGCGGGAATCATAACCCTGGAAGATCTGCTTGAGGAGATTGTCGGCGAGATCCAGGATGAAACCGATCCGGAAGAAGCGGCATCACCCATCATCGGCGTTGCCGAGGGACAGTGGCTGGCGGATGGTATGACCACATTGACCGATGTGGAGCGTGCCATAGGCCTCAAGGTCCCGCCCGAGCTGGATGCCAACACCCTTTCAGGGTTGTTTATGCTGCGACTGGCGCACATGCCGAAGGTGGGCGATGCAATTGATGAAGCCGGATTCCGACTTGTGGTGCAGTCGTTCGACGATCGCCATGTCGGCGAGATTACAATCGCGAAGCTGACGGATGTCGATACGCCGGAGTCGAGCGGCTAACTGCTGGTTATTATGTGCCTGCGCAGCTTGTTGCGATGAAACGACTGGCTGGTCACTTAGCTTGTGTTACCCGTCCCGGCCAGAGTGAAAACCCCGTTTTGTTTGAAGAGCTCCAGACATTTGTTGATCAACCCGGTTTTCGCACCGCGCAACGGATAGATGGCAGAGACCGGTCGTGCGATTGCGGGGGCGTCAGGCACCCGCTGCAGCCGGCCGCTGCGCAGGTACCCGGCGACCAGAGGAACCGGCAGATAGGCGAACCCCCCCAGTTCGAGCAGGTGCGCGAGCGCCATTGTCGACTGCGAGACCCTGACCCGGGGTTCCGGCGCATCGGGAAACAGTCGCCGGTGCTCCAGCGCATGGGCAACACCCCAATCCACCATCAGGTACTCGTCGGTCAGTGCTGCCTCTGCACTGGCGATCGGGCGGCTGCCCACCAGCAGCAGTTCGATTACGCCGACCGGAGAGATCTGCAGGACTTCCAGATTGGGCGGCTCGACCATGAACGCCAGATCGAGTACCCCGTCGAGCAGGCGTCGCGTCAGCTGCTCGGCAGGCAGCGACTCGGCGATGATCGCGAGCTGCGGCTGCTGCCGGCGCAGTCGGTGAAACCAGTCCTGTAGTATGACGTCCCACAGTCGCAGGGTGCCACCTGCACTGAGCTGCTGGCGCGCGCCGCCAAGCGCCACTTCCTGGCGCGCTTTGCGCCACTCGGCAATGAGCAGGTCCGCGTGGTTTAGCAGCCGGTTTCCCTCGGGAGTAAGGCGGATATCGCGGCGCAGACGGTCGAACAGGCGCACCCCGAGGATGCTCTCGAGCTGTTTGATGCGGGCGCTGACTGCTGCCTGGGTGAGGTGCAGTGCCTCCGCCGCATTGCCAAAGTGCCGGGTGCGGTTGACTTCAAGAAAGGTACGTAACAGTTCCAGATCCATGCGGCGAGTATGATAAAAATAATTTTAATATTCTACAAAAATATATAGTTATATTTGTCATTTAGCCGCTCCTATAGTGCGCCTTCTGATTACCTGGCCCGCTGTTTGGCCCGAAGTAGGAGGCGAAAGATGGATAAATCGAAAGGCAATTCTGCACTGCATGCGAGTCCTGCCCACCACGCGTTGTGTGACGATGCGGAGCTGGTAGCGCTGGTGCGCAAGCGCGGGTTGGGCTGGAAAGTCGCCCTCGATGCACTGCTGGACCGTTACCGCACGTGGATTTTCAATTTCTGCCTGCTGCGTCTGGGTAATCACCACGATGCGCAGGATGCGGCGCAGGAAGTAGTGATCCGCGTATGCAATGCGATGGTCCGTTTTGAAGGACGCTCTGCCTTCAAGACCTGGCTGTACAGAATCTGCGAAAATCAGTGCCGGACCTTTGCCGTCAGGCGGGCACGCTATGTTCAGGTGGAGCACATCGAAGCGCTGATCGACCTCGGGCGTGATGACCTTGCCATACCGCAGTCTGATGCCATTTCTGACGAACAGACAGTGGCCGTGATTCTGGACAGTGTTTCTCCGCAGGCACGCGAAGTCCTGCTACTGCGGTTCTTCGAGGATCGGTCTCTGGACGAAATGGCCGGCGCGCTGGATATCAGCCTGAGTGCGGCGAAGATGCGACTCTACCGTGCACTGGACCAGTTCAGGGCGCGCTATCTTGAGCTGGCAGGGGTGCCACACGTCACCTGATTCAGGGCAGGCGTCCAGTCGGCTTTACTCCATCGAATCCGCCCGGCGCTGCAAGGCATCGAACACTTCTTTACAGACAGTGTTGTGTGACTTTCCTGCGGCATCGCAGGTCTGATTATCCCGACTACAGAAAAACCTCAATAGTAGCCAGTTACCCGACCTGCAAGTTGCAGATAGACACGGTCTGGCAGAGACAGGAGTCCTGATATGAAAATTGCCATCTTATCCCGAAATCCAAAGTTGTATTCAACGCAACGATTGGTTGTAGCGGCGCAGCAACGAGGTCACGAGGTTCGTGTGCTGGACGTGCTGCGTTGCTACATGAACATCGCAACTCACAAGCCACAACTGCACTATAAAGGCGTGGCACTCGAGGATTTTGACGCCGTCATACCGCGTATAGGTGCTTCGGTCACATTCTATGGTGCCGCTGTACTGCGCCAGTTTGAGATGATGGGCGTGCTGCCACTGAACGAATCGGTCGCCATCACGCGCTCCCGTGACAAGCTGCGGTCGCTGCAACTTTTATCGCGGAAAGGTATCGGTTTGCCACTGACAGGCTTTGCCCACAAACCTGATGACATCAAGGACCTCATCAGGATGGTTGGCGGTGCACCACTGGTCATCAAGCTGCTGGAAGGCACGCAGGGAATCGGCGTGGTACTTGCCGAGACCCACCAGGCCGCGGAAAGCGTGATCGAGGCCTTTATGGGATTGCGTGTCAACATTCTGGTTCAGGAATTTATCGCCGAGGCGGGCGGTGCCGATCTGCGCTGTTTGGTGATTGGTGACAAAGTCATTGCCGCGATGAAACGCCAGGGAAAAGAGGGGGAGTTCCGCTCGAATCTGCACCGGGGTGGATCGGCGAGCCTGATCAAGATTACACCGGAAGAACGGTCCACTGCCGTAAGGGCCGCACAAACGATGGGCCTCAATGTCGCAGGTGTTGATCTGCTGCGTTCAAATCACGGGCCTGTGGTTATGGAAGTTAACTCATCACCAGGCCTGGAAGGAATCGAGACGGCAACAGGAAAGGATATTGCCGACACTATCATACAATTTCTCGAGAAACGTCAAAGCGAGCTCGCGGGAAAATCAAGCGGAACACGTACCCGCGGAAAAGGCTGATGAACATAATAAGGCAGACTGGTGCTGGCTTGCCAGGCGTTCTGCGGGTGAGCAGCTGATGATCGATATAGCGATTTGAAATTATGGATTTATATCCGGTTAACGGATATACACTGTAACTCGTCCTGCATCACAGTATTGTTTCACTCTGTACCAGCGGATTGCGGATATAGAATTGCAGCATGCTAGTATGATGGTATGGCTGCAGTGTTCTTCAGAAAGATCCGTGAACAACACCATGGAGTGACGTCGAACCCGGGCGCCTGCTTTGCAGCAGTCATTACAGCCCCGGCTGTTGACAAACAGCGCGAAAATCTTCTGAATCCCGGTCAGCTGACAGAAACACCGGTATCGCAGAGAGCAGCGAAATGACTGAACGCTTCAGGGTGTTAATCCTGGGGTATGGCGAGATGGGCCATGCCATGGAATACCTGCTCGGGGAACGGCAGCAACTCGATATCTGGGAGAAATATCCCCGCGACAATTTCCGCTCAGTGGTGCTTGAGGAGGCCGCACTCCGGGCGGATATCGTGTTGTTTTGCCTGCCGGTCAATCCGCACCGGGAGGTTGCCAAACAGATTGCACCGCTACTCAGGAAAACCTGTCTGTGTCTGAGTATTGCCAAGGGACTGGACGAAGCCGGCCAAACCGCTGCGCAAATCCTTGCCGGGGAATTTGCATCGCGGCAGGCGTATTGCCTGTTGTATGGCCCGATGATCTCCGAGGAGATCCGTGCCGGCCGCTACGCCTTCGCCCAGCTTGGTTGTGCGGACATGGCGTCATATAAAAAGATATGCACATTATATCGGGGTACGCGTCTCTATATCGAGCAGACTTCTGATATCGCCGGGATCAGCTGGTCGGTGGTCCTGAAAAATGTCTATGCCCTGGTGTTTGGCATGGCGGACGAGTTGCAGCTTGGCGATAACATGCGCGGTTATCTTTCGGTTGCTGCCTTGCGGGAACTGGACCGGATTGTGCTCGCAATGGGCGGGCAGGCGGGCAGCCCCTACCACCTCGCGGGTCTTGGAGATCTGATCACGACTGCCACCAGTGAGGATTCGCATCACCATGAACTGGGACGCATGCTGGCGAGAGAAGAGTCCGATGGTATTGAAGGGGAGGGTATCCATACACTCGAGATGGTGAGCCGGCACCGCCTGTTCAACACCGCAGACTATCCACTCTTTCAACTGATACACGAACTTGTCAGGTCTCCCCGGGGTGTACGTAACAGGATTGACGAATATTTACAGCAGGTTTTTTCCAGATGATTGCGCGGTGTATTGCCCTTGTGCTTTTGTTGCTCCCGGGGATCGCAACAACAAACAATGATTATGAGCAGCAGCACGCGATGGCGGTCAGCGCCTGTGAGGCGGTCGACGCGAGCGACTATCAGTCCGGTCTGGCACTGAATCCGGATGGCTATCGCTCCTATTACGTGCGCTCGCAATGTTACCAGAAGGCTGCCATAAGGTTTCGCGATAGCAAGCTGTGTACCAGGGTCAGGCAACGTCGTTCCTTGTTTTCGTCCAGCTGGGGTTATTCGAAATCGAACTGCAAAAAACTGCTCGAGAAGGCGATCAACAAAGATCGCGGTGCCATTGACCGGATGAAAAGCGATTATCAGCAGGGTCATGTTCGCTTGTCCGATTTCCGCGTCGAACGCAATGGTAACGGTCGCGATTTTGATATTATCCCTGCCTTTTCAGGCACGGGCGCACACGGCTACAAGCTGGTATTTGAAATCATTCCGGATGGCCCCGGCTTATCACCCGTACTGCTCGACGCTTCCGGATTCTACCTGCAAGGGGGCGCCAGCAACATCCGTGTCTATGTACCACAACAGGACATCCGTAAACGTTTTCCGGGATTTGCCCTGAATACGTCCTGGCAGGTGCGTGCAACGCTGGTCTACAGCGTTGGCACCGGCTCATTCAACGGAAAATGGAGTGACGTCTTCATCGAAAGCCGCTTTCCGGAGAGCAGCCGGACGCAAATCCTGATGAAGGAAATACGCTTCTGATTTGAAGGGTAAAACGGGCAGGCAGGGGGTGTATGATTTTACAAGAGGTACCAGTAACCCTTTTTTAAAGAGTCTTAATAATAATATCTGTTGAGGAGGTTACGATGAACAAGAAAAACAACTGTATCTGTCTGGCTGCCTTGTTGTTGATGGCGCATTCCGGTTTTGTCTCATTTGCCGCAGCAGCAGGCGAGCGCCCCGACAGGGCACGATTCGATGTGGCAATGATCGTATTCGATAAAAGTACAGTGCATGACAATGAGCAAGCCATTCATTCGGATTGCCGTCGAAGCAGGGTTGTCTGGTCCGGTGGTGTTGCACGGCGTGGTCCGGATCGTATCAGTCCGCGTCCGGTAAGAAGCCGCTGGCAACGTGGGGATGTAAGTCCGATTTACTGCGCCGGTGGCAAGCCATTCAGCCAGCAGCGGGTCGCGGATCAATCGTGGATCAGGTAAGCCGCACAGTGGTTACGGGATGCATGCCTGGCAAGGCGCGGCCACTACCCAGCCACAAGTTACGCCGCTTTGCATTGTAACTTGTGGCCGCCAGTGCAGATCAGGCTAGTCGTAAAAAAGCACCGCCAGGCTACCGAGGTAAGAGCCGGGAAACAAGCGGTAGCGCTCATGTTGTCCGACCCGGTGGTGACGCTGGATATCGGTCTGGTGTTTGTCATATCCATGTGACCTGCCCTTGTGGTGGCCTTTTTTGTAGCCGTGCTTGTGGTCCATGCGGCAGCTGTTCAGGGGGCGATGATTATTGCGATGACCGAAACCCCGGAAGTCGCTGCGGTAATCAACCTTGTGATGGGACTTGCCACGATCCTGCTGCTGATGGCCATGCCTGCCACGGTGACCGTCATCAGCGTTTACGGCCAGGGGCGCACACGCGAGCCCCACGGACAGCAGCGCGATCAGGGACAGCTTGTTAAGTGTCGTATTGAGTTTCATGATTCATTCTCCGTCTGGTTATCTGCAATCGGGGTTATCCCGATGGCTGTATCATAGGGCCGGGTAGATGAACCAAAGCTGAATAGTCGGCTGGCTGGCCGATACTCTTTTCAGGCACTGATAGGGTCGGGTATGGCGGACGGGCCGCGTTTGCAACGGCTCCGCATGCCGCTGCATCGGGCGTCATGCCAGGTCTGACTCATCAAGACACGCTGAAGCAGTTGCTACGCGCTTGCCGGTGCGTTGAGTTCAGCTAGCAACGAAGCTACTGAGTGCGGTATGCATTTTCCGGGCTATGGCCTTCAGTCTTTCCTTGTGCTCGCCAGGCAGCGTTTCGAGCGCATCGATTCGCTCGGGATAATCCGCCGTTAGCTGCAACAATCCGGATACATATTGCCAGGCCTTTTGCTGCTGCAGGCCGAGGTTATGTGCGAAATTTATCAACGCCTCGCCGAGTCCGGTGATGTGACGACCGCCCCTGTGATAGTCGCCATAATCACCGAAAGGTATCGGGCATAGCATGTTGTGCCGGCTGTATGCGCGCATGGGGGTGGGGTCATAGACCGGCGAGAAGTGCGCCCCTTCGCCCCATCCGCGTATCGATAGATTTCCCAGGTGCAGGTCACCGTTACCCGTGAGCAGTGCCATGACGACACGCCTGAAGAGGTGCTGTTTGGCCTCACGCCGGTTGCCGACCAGTTGCAGCGAGGGCGTGTCAATAGCCCTGGCGATTCGTTCATAGGAGCCATCGATGTGCGTATTGATGTCCGCTGCACCGGCGGCCAGGACGGCAAAGCAGCTTTCCAGTGGCAGCGGCAGGCCGTTTGCATCGCGATCGAAGCGCTCGATTGCGATTGCCGGCATTCCTCCGATCCGGCAGCGCCAGTGACGCGGCACGTCGAATCCCGCCTCGGCATGCATCGTGTACGCCAGTGATTCGATCTCGGTCATACCCGGATACGCATGGGAAGGCTCGAACTTGAGTACGATATCGATGCGCCCGGGGTCATTGCCTTTACGTGGTGTAGAGATCTCGCCATTCCAGCCCGTAGCCGGAATTGATAACAACATTTTCGGGATAGCGCCGCCGACAGTCGGTGTCGGGCCCAGCGTGCGCAGCAGGTTCGCCGTATCAACATCCAGCCACGTCATCAGGTCTCGCAAGGTGCTGCCCAGTGAATCACTAACCGGCATGAGCGGTGCGGGTTGCATGTCTGCATACCAGCTGCGTGCTTCATCGTCATCGGCAAACACGTCGATGTGACCGATGCCGCCATGACCGGCCAGCATCAACAGCGCCCAGTCTTCATCAATTCCCGGTGCCGGTGTTTGACCGCGTGCGCGCAGGATACCCAGTAGCATCTTGCGCTGAAAGTTCTGTGCACCTGCCGGTGGTATCAGTGCCTGGATGCGTGGATGCAGCATGCCCGGCTGACGGTATACCACCGGGCGCTCGGCATATATTCGAGGTGGATACACCAGGCTAAATCCGGGTAAACCCGAGGCAACAAAATCGGGTGTGTACTGGAACCGTGCGTTGCGCTCGGTAACATACAGGCTGCCCATCTTGACCGGCTCACCGGTAATCCGGCTCCACATGACCGACTGGCGGTCGGGCATCAGAATAACCTGCCGAGTTCGACATCGGCGACGAAGTCGTTATCGGCGGTCAGGGTGAATCGCAGGCCGACAGCTGCGGCCAATTTGCTCAGTGATGAGTAGGAAGCGTCCGTTTGCTGCTTGATACGCGAGACGGTGCCTGTCGACAGCCCGGCAAGTTCCGCCAACTGCTGCTGATCCATGCCCTGTTCCCTGGCAGCGTCAAGGATTTGCTGAATAAGCTCGTGTACAGTGGGTTGTGGCATGGCTGGCAGTTGCGCTCAATGCAAATAATGGATGTAATATATGTCTAATTTGCGATATAGCGCAAGTATTTTACGTCTAATGTTTGCGTTTATTCGCAATATAGTCCTAAATAACTATAAATATTGCGTTGTAGCGCAATATCGGGCTATTCACTCCTTTATCGTCCTTGCGCACGCTGCACGTCACTCATAGCAGGAAACAAAAGAACGGCTCCCGGGTGCAGGAGCCGCGGTCAATCAGGCCGGATGTAAACAAATGTCGGCAGGTTCCGTGGCTTGAAGTCGCCGGACTGTGCCCTGAATTCACGGCCCGGCAGGACTACCGGGCCGTGTTTGCCATGGCTTAGTAAGCCGGTGTGTCGGCTTCGTAGCTCATGCCCAGTCTGCCTGCCTGCTCGCGCACGGCACGGTAGATCTTGTCATCCAGGGAATCCCTGGCGCCACCGGCTTCTTCTACCTTCTTCTCCAGGTAGGCCGAGCGGTCCTCTGTCAGTTCATTGATCTGGCGCTGGAGTTCGTCACGGCGTTCGGCTGTCTCGCTGATGATGGCCGCCTGTTCTTCCGGCGCCATGGCCTGCAGGGGTTCCGGCAACTGGTCCTTGTCGATACTGGAAAGGTCGATGCGGCCGCTGCTCACTTCATCGACCAGTTCCCCCTCACCGAGGAAGTTGGCGGCGCCGCTCTTCGAGGCATTGAATGCCGCCCGTCGTGCCCGGGATTCGACCGATGAGGCCGCATGCAACTTGTCGGCTGCCTTCATCTTGCGGCGTTGTTTTTCCTTGTCTTCCCTGGTGCCGTAGTACAGGCGGGTATCATCCAGTTTTTCAGACAAGCTGGCGATTTTCTCGTCAAAGGGTGTGGCGATCGCCACGGCATTACCGGCCTGTTCCACCTGGAAGTAGTGACCCTCACCGAGTCGGGCGATCTGTTGCCAGGCAGGGGTGGTGGTGCCCGTTTGGCCACACTGGATGGTATTGATCACGATGCCTTTCTCCTTTGCGGCACTTAGCGTTACCGGGTATTTGACATCGTCCTGGTAATCCATGTGCGGCGGGGCGTCACCGACCAGGAACACGGCCTTGTAGGTGCCGCTATCCTGACTCCAGGACAGCTTGTGCACGGCGTCATGCAGGGCCTGGTTGACGCTTTCAGGTCCATCACCACCGCCATCGGCCTGGAAATCCATCAGGGTGGCATACATGGAATCGAGATCACTGGACAGATCCACCACGCGGGTGACATAGGCATCACCCCGGTCGCGGTAGGCGACCAGCCCCATCCTGATCTCGGGTGCGGATTGCGACGAGGCCATGGTGGTGGCGATGGACCAGATCTTTTCCTTGGCGGCCTTTATCAGACCGCCCATACTGCCCGTGGTATCCAGAACGAATACCACGTCAATGCGTGATCGGTCGTTGGCCACGGGACTGATTAAAGGCGGATCGTCGGGTGGCGGGCTGACAGGGGTAATACCCCCCACGCTCTGGTAAGCAGGGAAAAATGCAACCGTGGTTGCGGTAAAGGCAAACAATGCCAGTGCTATGAGTTTTGATTTCATTTGAGTCGCTCCTTTGAAGGTTCAATGATTGGATGAAAGTTTGCGTACCGCGCCTTCCGCGATGCGGTAGGCGTGTTGAAAGCGGTCTTCGTACTCGTGACCCGCCGGGCCCGTGCCGGGCATGCGCTTGACGTTTTTCGGGATGAGGACAAACAGCGCCTCGACAAGGAAGAAGCACCAGATGCCGAGAAACACGCTGCCTGTGCGCGTCACCGCCCAGATGGCGGCAGCCAGGGCCAGGCCGTTCAGTCCCAGGTCGGCAAATGCAGACAGCACGCTGGAATAGAAGTACAGCGAGCGGATCAGCCAGAGGGTGCCCAGATGCACCAGCACGTACAGCAGCAGGGGCGGGTGCGTAAACCAGAGCACACCCGCGACCAGCAGCCAGGCGGCGGCTGCCGTGATGCGGCCAACACGCTCGGGGCTGCGGCTGAGCAGATAGACAACGTAGGCGAGGCCGATAGCGGCGATCAGCAGGCGCAGCACCGGGATGCCCGGAAACACCACGTCCATGGCGGTATAGAACAGACTGCCGACAAGACTGGCCGCAAGCGCGACGCTGACGCCTTCAAGAAAGGTGGGCTGATTCATGGCCGCCTCCTGTGCTGTTTTTCGCGCAGAAAGGCCACTTCCACGTCCTCATCGCGTACCCTGATGTCCGGGAATGTCCAGTTGTCAACAGGCCGCTCGCGGGCGCTTTCCTCGGCCAGCAGTTCGGCCTTCTGCCGCATGCTTTCCAGGCGCGCCCGGTTTTCCCTCAGTCGTGTGTCGATATCATCGAGCGTTTTCTGTAACGCCTGGCGTTTGCGGGACAGGCTTTTGCAACAGCGTTGCACCTCCAGCTTGCGCTTGACACAGGCGCGGGCCAGGTCGTCATTCCCGGTGTCAAAACAGACGTCGAGCTGCTCCTCGATTTCATGCAGCGACTGTTCGAGATCGTTTTCCCGCGCAGTCAGCTGTCCCTGTTCATGATTCATGATTTTGCTGCGCTGCTCGTCGCGGGCGAGTTCCTCTTCCATCTCGCGCACCGCCTGGCGCAGCAGCATGCCGGGCTCCTCGATGCGGTCGAGTACGGCGTGGAAATCGGCCTGGAACAGCCGCGAGACGCGTGTGATAAGTGCCATGGTTGTTACCTCCTGTGGATTGATTTTTGGATGGTGAGTTCAGTCTAGGCAGAAGGGCGCGGTGCGTGTAGACAGGCTTTGGTAAAACCGGTGGCGGCGGATTTACAAAAGATTTACATGCCGGGGAAGCAATGAACTGGTAGGCTTTCAATCAGGAATGCCCGAACCGGTAAACAGTGTGCGATGTCATTGCTGTTCAAAAACTCCCTCCCCCTCCGGGGGAGTGGATGCTCTGTTTGCTTTGTGGTGACAGGCATTCATGTACAGTGTGTGATGACAGCCGGGCCAGCTTTTTTATTCATGATGCGACAGACAACTCGGTGATCGTTTATGGAACAACTGTGGCAAGAGATACTTATTCATTAGTTGCCAGACCAGGGCTGGCCGGGACAAACAAGGCATGCAACGCAAGATCCGACTGCTGATTGTTGAAGACGAAGAGGCCATCCGTACCGGGCTGATGGATGTCTTCGTTTACCACGGTTACGACGTGGACTGCGCGGCCGATGGACCGGTTGGTCTGGACAAGGCGCTCAGCGGTCGCTTCGACCTGGTGCTGCTGGACGTCATGTTGCCGGGCATGGATGGTTTCGAAATCTGCAACCGCATCCGTGCGCAGGATCGCGATCAGCCGGTCATCATGCTGACGGCCAAGGGCACGGACGAGGACATCATCCAGGGCCTGTCGCTGGGTGCAGACGATTACGTCGCCAAGCCGTTTTCGGTTGCACAACTGGTGCTGCGGGTGCAGGCCGTACTGCGCCGTTCAGGCATCGGTGCCGAACTGGAGGCCACGCTCAGGCTGGGTCAAGATGTCGAGATCGATTGCCGCAATCTCGTTGGACAACGCAATAACGAGGCGCTGTCATTTACACGCCGCGAGGTGGAGTTGCTGCAGTACCTGCAGATGAATTCGCAGCGCCCGGTTCCCCGTGACGAGTTGCTGGCGAAGGTCTGGGGCTATGCCAGGAATCTCGATATTGAAACCCGCACCGTCGATATCCACATCGCGAAGCTGCGGCGCAAGATTGAACCGGATCCGGCGCAACCACGTTACCTGGTCACGGTGCGCGGCGCGGGTTATCGCCTGCTGGCGGAATGACCCCGGTCAGGCAATAGAGCGGCCATGTTTCGCAACTCACTGACAGGGCTTGACCGGAAAAGACTGCGGCTGTGGCTGGGGATGTTTTTTCTTGCCCTGGCGATACCGACCGGGATCCTCGTCTACCAGGCTTACAGCCAGTTGAAGTGGGAGGCGTTTCACCGCTACCGGGTGCTGGCCGGGGAACTGGCGGAGCGTATTGACAGCCGTATCATTCAGATGATCGACGCTGAAGAAGCACGCTCGTTTGCAGATTACACCTTCCTGAATGTCGCGGGTGATCCGGCAGCCAACTTCCTGCAGCGTTCGCCGTTGTCGGCCTATCCGCCAGCGTCGCCCATTCCCGGTCTGGTCGGTTACTTCCAGGTCGATACCGATGGTGAATTCAGCACGCCGCTGGTGCCGCCGGCCGGGACGGCGGCATCGAGCTATGGACTTTCTGCGCCGGAACTGGATCAGCGTCTTGCCCTGCAGCAGCGTATCGAGCAGATACTCAGCGACAACCGCCTGGTGCAGGAGCGCGTGACTGGCAGGGCTGGAGTGACGGATATTCCGCATGCCAGTGAGGCACGCCGGGACAAACAGAAGGGTGTGGCTGCCCCTGTTGTTTCCGGGGACAAGGATGCCATTCAGCTGGGCTCCCTGGATGATGCCGCCGTCGCGGCGAGCGCGGAAATATTGCAGGAACAGGTACCGGGGCAGGCCGCCTTCGACCGGCTGAACACGGCAGCCATGCCCCGGGAGCAGGAGCAGAAACAGCAGGCCGCCAGCACCCTCGGCAGGGTCGAGGACCTGAAACTGGATGATCGCTATCAGTCCGAATCGGTTGAAGAAGTGCAGCGCCAGGTCACGACTGCCGGGACATCCGTCGCCGCCAAGCGCATGCGCAAGGAGCGCAGTGCCTTGCCTGAACCGGCGGATGAATCAGGCATCGCATTCTTCGAGGGCGGTCGCGAGGCCGATGCGCCGGCAGCGGACACGTCACGCATGCAAAACGAACTGCGCATCAGGATCTTCGAAAGCGAGATCGATCCTTTTGAATTCAGCCTGCTCGACAGTGGCCATTTTGTGCTGTTCCGCAAGGTCTGGCGTGACGGACAGCGTTACATACAGGGGGCCTTGATCGAACAGCAGCCGTTTGTCGAGGGGGTGATCGAGACGATGTTCCTCGAGACCGCACTGTCAACCATGAGCGACCTGCTGGTGGCCTGGCGGGGTGATGTGTTCTCGGCCTTCAGCGGACGGGTGGCGCGCGAATACCTGTCCAGCGCCGAGGCATTGCGCGGTACCTTGCTTTACCAGTCCCGGCTGTCAGCCCCGCTGGGTGATCTGGAACTGATCCTGAGCGTTAACCGCCTGCCTGCGGGCGCCGCTAGCCGGTTAACCACCTGGCTTGCGGTGATTATCCTGCTGGTCTTGTGTGGCGGTTTTTACCTGATGTACCGGCTGGGAGCGGGGCAAATCGACCTGACACGGCAGCAGCAGGATTTCGTTTCTGCCGTCAGTCACGAACTGAAGACCCCGCTCACCTCCATCCGC
This sequence comes from uncultured Ectothiorhodospiraceae bacterium, assembly GCA_947258515.1. Classification (GTDB taxonomy): domain Bacteria; phylum Pseudomonadota; class Gammaproteobacteria; order UBA9214; family UBA9214; genus UBA9214. Next base: position 28,951 of record CAMYIO010000003.1, on the reverse strand, counting down.
ATGTACGGCGAGATGCTGCGCGAGGGCTGGGCCTCCGAGGAAAAGAAAAAAGCCTACTACGATTACATTTTTGATGAAAGCGAGCGCCTGTCACGCCTGATTACCAACGTGCTGCAACTGGCACGCATGACCCGCAATCACCTGCAAGTCGATACAAAACCCCTGACCGTGGCGGTGCTGATGGATGGTATCCGCTCGAGAATTTCCTCACAGATTGAACGTACGGGATTCACGCTGAACATGGCTTGCGAACCTGAAGCAGGGCAGGCCATCATCCAGGTCGACCCGGACGGCTTTGCCCAGATCTTCATCAACCTGGTGGATAACGCCATCAAGTTCTCCGCGAGTGCGGAACGGAAAGTTATCGATATCGGCTGTCAACGCCTGCGTGACGGCAGTGTGCAGTTCAGCGTGCGCGATTACGGCCCCGGCGTACCCGCCGACCAGATGAAAAAGATCTTCAGGTTATTTTACCGCTCGGAAAACGAACTCACGCGCGAGACCGTCGGCACCGGTATCGGCCTGGCACTGGTGCATCAGCTTGCCCGTGCCATGGGGGGGCAGGTGGATGTTGTTAACCGCGAACCCGGAGCGGAGTTCCAGTTGAATATGAAGGCAAGCTAAGAGCTGCACGGCCGCCAGCAGGGGAGGTTGGGGCGCTCTGTCAGGACGGAGTGCCAGGGGTTCTCACACTGAAAATGGAGCTGTTTGTGAGAGATGCAACCCCGTTTTCGGCTAAACCTTAACCATTTTCTGGAAGTGCTCGCATGATCCAGATAAATAAAACCACTTACTTGTAATGAGCGGCTACTGTTTGCGGTCAAACGAACTGTCAAAATTCCCATATCAACGGTACCAGGCCGACGGTCACCAGGCCCACCAGCAGCGTCAGTGGCATGCCGATACGCACGAAATCCGCGAACCGGTAACCCCCTGCGTTATACACCATCAGGTTGGTCTGGTAGCCGATGGGTGTGGCGAAACTGGCGGATGCTGCCACCATGATAGTGATGGCGAACGGCATGACGTCGACGTTCATGTGCCGGGCCGCCGACAGGGCAATGGGGAAAGCCAGCACCGCCGCCACATTGTTGGTGGCGATGGCGGTCAGCAGCGCGGTGGCGGTGAATACCAGCACCAGTGTGGCCCAGGGATTGCCTCCCGCCAGGCCGATAATGCCGTCCGCCAGTACCCCGGCGGCGCCACTCTTTTGCAATGCCGCGCCGACACCGAACGAGGTGGCGATGACCACGAGTACCTGCCAGTCCGGTGCCTGCCGTGCCACCCGTCCGCTGGTACAACCCAGCACGATCATCAGGCCGGCGGCTACCAGGGCCGCTTCCAGCATGCTCAACAATCCACTCGCCGCCAGTCCCACCATGCCGACGATGACGGCCAGCGCCCGCGGTGCGCCCTTGTGGTTGGGCGGATGAAACCCACCGACCTCGCTGACCAGTAAAAAGTCCCGTGACCTGCCTTGCTGATCGATGAAATCGGGCCGTGCCTCCAGCAGCAGGGTATCGCCCGCCCGCAGCACCATGTCACCAATCTTGCCCTGCAGGCGTTCACCGTTGCGGGCGAGGGCAATGATGACGGCGTGATAACGGGTGCGGAAGCGGCCATCGCGCACACTCTTGCCCACCAGCGGGCAGGTGTCCGACAACACCGCCTCGAAAAAGCTGCGGTCCTTGCGAGCCCCTTCCAGTTTCAGTACCTGGTCTGTCGCAGGCAGCAGGCCGCGGATGCGATGCAGATCGACAACCGATTCGACGGCACCAACGAAAATGAGCCGGTCGTTGGCCTCGAGGCGTTCACGCGGCGCCACGGCCGGCAGGATGGCGCCGTCACGTTCGATTTCGGCAAGGAACAGGCCAGGCAGGGAACGCAGCCCCGCTTTTTCGATGGTGCAGCCTTCCAGCGGGCTGCCTTCTGCCACCATCATTTCCGCCATGTATTCGCGCATGCCGTCGCTGTGCACCAGCGGCTCCTGGCGGTCGGGCAGCAGTCGCCCGCTGAACAGCAGCACGAACAGCAACACGCTCACGGTGATGGGCAGACCGATCCAGGCAAGGTCGAACATACCCAGACCAGGCAGGCCGACCTCGTCAACCAGCAAGCCGTTGACGACCAGGTTGGTACTGGTGCCGATGAGGGTGCAGGTACCGCCGGCAATACTGGCGTAACTCAGCGGAATCAGCAGCTTCGACAGGTTCAGGTTATTGCGCCGCGCCCACTCCTTGACTGCCGGAACGAACACGGCCACCACCGGCGTGTTGTTGAGAAAGGCACTCAGCACGGCGGCTGGCGCCATCAACCGGGCCTGTGCATGGCGAGTAGTGCGTGGCTGCCCCAGGATGTTCTGCACAATCCATCCCACGGCACCGGTTTCCGTCAGGCCGCTGACCACGATATAGAGCACGGCCACTGTCAGCATGCCCTGGTTGGCAAAGCCGGCCAGCGCCTCCTCGGGTAACAGCACCCCGGATACCAGCAGCACGGTGAGTCCGGCCGACATGATGATGTCAGGCGAGATCCAGGTAAATGCCATCATGGCAAAACACCCTGCCACTACAGACAACGTCAGCCAGGCTTCCCAAACCATGTGTTAAATCCGAATAGTCATCAGCAGCGGGTTTGCATCAGGGTTAGCGAACCCCGACAAGGACCGAGAACTGGTAGGGTTCGAGCACCAGCTGATGCGTTGCGGTAATGGTCTTGCCTGCAATGATATCGGTGAATGTCTTGCGCATGCCCAGTTGCCGCAAACGCGTTCCGGATATTGTCTGGTCCGCATCTGAAAAGTTGCCCAGCACGAGCACGCTCTGTTCGCTGTGATGCCGGAAATAGCCGAACACGTGGTCATTGCCGAGATCCGCGATCTCTGTCTCGGCGCGGGTAAAAGCGAGATTTTGCTGACGAAGCTGTACCAGCTTGAGCAGTCCGTGGAACAGGCGCCCGACAACCGAATCGGTATCGTCACGCTGTGCCGCGATTTCCCAATCGAATGCGGGACGATGAATCCAGCGTGTGTCACCGACCTTTTCAGGCGAGTCGCTGTAACTGTGATCGTTCAGCAGGCCCAGTTCGTCGCCGAGGTAGATCAGCGGGATGCCCCCGATCGTGAAGATGATGCCGTGCAACAGGATAAGCCGGCGTATCGCCAGCTCCCGTTCCCGGGGGTCATTTTCATCAAGGGCCTTCTCCAGACCTGTGAGTGAGGCAGCCGTGCCGGAGACACGCGCATCGCCTGTTACAGGATTCTCCTGGAACGGCAGGCCGCGCGCAAAACTGCCGGGGAAGCGCCCGATATAGAAATCGCTGAGAAAGCGGCGATGATCACCGGGATTGATGTTGAGTTCACGGGCATCGTCGTCAGAGAACGCCCAGCCGATATCATCGTGGCAGCGAACGTAATTCACCCAGCTGCATCCGGATGGTACCGCGAAGCGCTTCTGCATGGCATGGCGCAGCAGGCGCGTTTCCCTGGCAGCGAGACTGTCCCACAACAGTGCCATCATTTGCGGGTTATACGAGAGCTGGCATTCTCCCTCACCGATATATCTGGCGACTTCATCGGGGTGCACAATCGCCTCGGACTTGAACACCATGGCAGGCGCTGCGATGCGCACCACGGCATTGAATGCCTGAATCAGCTGATGTGCCTCCGGCAGGTTCTCGCAGTTCGTTCCCAGGCGCTTCCAGATGAAGGCCACCGCATCGAGCCGCAGGACCTCGATACCCTGGTTTGCAAGGAATAGCATTTCTTCAGCCATGTGATTGAAGACGATCGGATTCTCATAGTTCAGGTCCCACTGGTAGTTATGGAATGTCGTCCACACCCATTTGCGAATCCGGCTTCGATAGGTAAAACAACCGGGGTGCTCGTCGGGGAACACGGACTTGACCGTTTGCTCGAAGGCATCCGGCTCCTGGCGGTCCGGGTACATCCGGTAGTACTCCTGGCAGTCGGTATCACCGGCAAGTGCCCGTTTTGCCCACTCGTGCTCATCGGAGGTGTGATTGAACACGAAGTCCACCACCAGGCTGATGCCGTGATGCCGCAATTCGGTGGCCAGTTCCGCCAGTTCCTCCATGGTACCCAGCTCAGGGTTGATCTCGCGGTAGCTGGAGACGGCGTAGCCGCCATCGTTGTCGCCCTGCGGCGTCTTGAACAGGGGCATCAGGTGCAGGTAGGTGATGCCGAGCTCGGTGAAGTAGGGCACACGCGCGCGCAGCCCGGCGAGGTCATCGGAGAACAGGTCAACGTAGCACATGGCACCCACCATGCGGTTTGACTGAAACCAGTGCGGATCCGCTTCTCTGGAGGCATCCAGCGCCTTCAGTTCATCGGAGCGTTCTATCCACATTCTAGTGGCGGTACCAAGGATGTTATCCAGGTGGTAGAAGAAGTCGTAGTGGTGTCCGTAGAGCCTGTACAACAGACCGAACAGGCGCGGGAAATGTGCGTACACCCGTTGCAGGTAACCTTGCCACTGGTCTGCATCTACCCTGGCGGCAAAGCGCGCTTCCAGCCGCGGCAGCAGCCGCGCCAGCGAGGCCTTGGTGTGCCGGTCGAGCCAGGCGGTGTTATCAATGTTTTGCTGCATGCGGCTAGTTTAATCGAACGATCATGTCTGCGCAGCAGCTATGTGCTTGCCGCCGGGCCGAAAAGGGCAGGCGCTTAACCGGGTCTGGTGGCTTAAATCAGGTATACTATGCCGCTGAATTCAGCCGCTGGATGCCGTGCCTGACACAGATTTATTTATCTCCCTGCTCACCATCGAACTGATGATTCCATGGGCCAGGTCCCTGAAGGACAAGCGCAGTGCCGTGCGTGGCCTGAAGGATCGACTGCGTTCCCGTTTCAATGCCTCGGTTGCCGAGGTCGGCTACCAGGACAAATGGCAACGGGCGGTCATCGCGGTCTGCATCCTCGGTAGTGACCGGCGACAGCTTGAATCTGACATGGCCAGGGTCCGGCAACTGTGTGAAGAGGCCCAGAACGTGCAGGTCGCTGATATGCATCAGCAATGGTTGTGATACAACCCGCGGGGGAAATCAAAATGCCGTCCATCGTCTCTGTATCAAACCTGTCCAAGACCTACGCCGGTGGCCACCGTGCGCTGAAGGATGTGACGCTGGATATCGCAGCCGGTGAAATCCTGGCACTGCTGGGTCCCAACGGTGCCGGCAAGACCACGCTGATCTCGATTATCTGCGGCATCGTCAATGCAAGTTCGGGCTCGGTGACGGTGGCAGGACACGATATCGTTGCGGACTATCGCGCCACGCGCAGCATGATCGGCCTGGTACCGCAGGAACTCACGCTCGGCGCCTTCGATACGGTGTGGAACACCTTGTGTTTCAGCCGCGGCCTGTTTGGCCACAAGCCCGACCCGGCCTACCTCGAACAGCTGCTCAGGGACCTGTCGCTGTGGGAGAAGAAAGACAGCGAGTTGATGACACTGTCGGGCGGTATGAAACGACGGGTGCTGATCGGCAAGGCCCTGTCGCACCAGCCCTCGGTGCTGTTCCTGGACGAGCCCACGGCCGGCGTGGACGTGGAGTTACGCAAGGACATGTGGGCACTGGTACGGCGCCTGCGCGAGTCCGGTGTCACCATCATTCTCACCACCCATTATATCGAGGAGGCCGAGGCCATCGCCGACCGTGTCGGCGTCATCAATGACGGTGAACTGTTGCTGGTCGATGACAAGCTGGCATTAATGCACAAGCTGGGCAAACGGCAACTGATCGTCGAGCTGGAGGAGGCCGTGGGCGTGGTGCCCGATGCGCTGGGCCCCTGGGCGCTGGATCTGTCGGCCGATGGCAGCCGGCTCACCTATACCTACGATCCACGCAATACACACACCGGCATCAGCGGCTTGCTGCAGGCGATCCGGGAGGCGGGCCTGCTGCTGAAAGATCTGAAAACAACGCAAAGTTCACTGGAAGACATATTCGTTAACCTGGTAAATACGAAGCAATGAATACCTCTGCCGTCAAGGTGATCTACAAGTACGAAATGCTGCGCGCCTGGGATACCCTGCTGCAGAGCTTCGCCTCGCCGGTACTGTCCACCTCGCTGTACTTCGTGGTGTTCGGCTCGGCAATCGGCTCACGCATCGAACAGGTCGAGGGTGTGCCCTACGGGTTATTCATCGTACCCGGGCTGATGATGCTGGCGCTGCTGACGCAGAGCATATCCAACGCCTCCTTCGGTATTTACTTTCCCAAGTTTACCGGCACCATCTACGAGGTTATGTCCGCGCCGGTCTCCTTCCTGGAGATCCTGCTCGGCTACGTGGGGGCGGCGGCGACCAAGTCGCTGATCATCGGCCTGATCATTCTCGCGACCGCCGGGTTCTTTGTGCCGCTGCAGATCGCCCATCCACTGTGGATGATGGCGTTCCTGGTGCTGACCTGCATCTCTTTCAGCCTGTTCGGCTTCATTATCGGGCTGTGGGCGGACAATTTCGAGAAACTGCAACTGATCCCGCTGCTGGTCATCACGCCGCTGGTGTTTCTCGGTGGCAGCTTTTACTCGGTCAGCATGCTGCCGCCTGCCTGGCAGACCGTGACGCTGTTCAACCCGGTGGTTTACCTGATCAGCGGCTTTCGCTGGAGCTTCTTCGAGGTCTCCGATGTCAGCGTTGGCCTGAGCCTGTTGATGGTGCTGGTGTTCCTGGCCGCCTGCCTGCTGGTCGTGTGGTGGATGTTCAGGACCGGCTATCGCCTGAGGCAGTAGCCAGCCCGCGGCTGTCCGTGGAACTCTTGACAGAGTCTGCGGGCTAGACTGAAATATCGTGGAGTATGCCGGTGAACTTGCGGCGCCCGTCGAGGGTGAACTCACCGATGGACAGGTAAAGCGCGATTGTGCGGCCGTCCTTGCACTTGCCCGTCACTTCGCGCCCGATGCCGATGATGTGGGGCTTGCCACCCTCAAGATAGCGGTTCATGTACTCGGTGTGATGCTTGCGGTCCGGTTCCGGCATAAGCATCTTGATGTCGTGCCCGATGATCTCGCTGGCGTCGTAGCCAAACAGGCGTTCCGCAGCACCATTGATAAACTCCACGGTTCCGTCCTCATCGATGATGATGATGGCATCCGGTGCAGTCTCGAACAGGCTCTGGAAACGTTTGCGCTGCTCCTTGAGCTGGCCTACCTGGCGCTCGATGCGCTCGGCCATGAGTGAGAACGCCTGTGCCAGCTGGCCCACCTCGTCGTGGCGGTTCTCCTCGGGCAGATGCGGGCGTCGTGTGCCCGGTGCGAAACGGCTGACCTCGCGGGTGACCCGTTCCAGGGGCGCAATGAAAAGCCGCACCAGCCAGATCACCACGATGGTGCCTACCAGTAAAAACGGCAGGATCAGTACCGCGCTCTCGCGTCGTGCCGCGTTGACTTCGTTGACGATCACCGCGCGTGGCATGGTCAGGCCCAGTAGCAAGTCCTCGCTGGCACCCTGCGGGGCAGGTAGCAGGCGCAGGTGGGCCACGACAGGCTCCGAACCTGGCGGCAGCTCCACTTCATTCATGATGGCTTCGTTACGACCGCTATCAAGCATCCGGGTGACCTCCGGAAAGTCATCCTGTATGCGGTAACGCTGACCCAGCTCGAAGCCAAAGGTCTTGCCCGGGTCCGGGTGGTAGAGATAGTCGCCCTGCCGGTTTGCAATATAAAACGTCAGGCCGGGGCTGACCACCTCCCTGGTTGCATCGAACACGTGCCGTGCATCCAGGTTGATGATCACGATGCCAAACGGCGTGTCGTCCGTGTGTGCGATCGGCAGTGCCACACGAAACACCGGTTGATGCGGTTCCTCGATCTGTCCGTGCTCGCGGTTCAGGTTGATCGCTGACCAGTAGAACTCGCCGGGTGCCTTGTCGATGGTTTCCCTGAAGTATGCCCGCTGTCCCTTGCGTTGCAGTTCGCGTTTTGGCACACGCCTGATGCGGTTGTCGACCTGGTCCACGCGCACCACTTCCATGCCCTCGTCAGCGGCGCCGATAAGGCGCACCTGGATATACCAGGGGTGGTTCACCAGTAAGGCGGCGAAGACCTCCTGCAGCTGACGTTTCGTCTGGTTACGGACGGTGTCATCGGCGGGATCGCCGGCAGTGGTTTGCAGTGCGTTGATCAGCCGCTGTAGCGAGGGACTGCGCGCCAGGAATTCGAGGTCACGCTGGACGGAATCGAAAATATCCTGCAGGCGGGTCGCAACAACCTTGCTTTCCTGGCTCAGCCGGTCGGTGGAAGCTTCCATGAGCAGGCTGGTGCCCGACTGGGTGATGACGATGCCCATGAGGATGCTGCTCGTGACCATGATGATGACGAGTGCCGTAGACAGTTTCGAAGCGATGCGGCGGCGAATGGCAAATAGTCCCGTGTAGTATCAGTACAGGTGATTATCACGCCGTGCCTTGATAAAGGAAAGGGCAGGGAACAGCAAAGCGTGCCAGGCAGCTGCATGCAAACGCGTGCTTGCAATGCAGCAGCAGGGTGTGGCGGTGATTGCCGGAGTGGCAGGTATCAAGCCTGCTCCGTGCCGTGCGTGCCGCTATGATCGCGGGCAAGCAGCAGGTAGACGGCCGGTACCACGAACAGCGTGAACACGGTACCGATACCGAGCCCGCTGGCGACCACCAGGCCGATGTGAAAGCGACTCACGGCACCCGGTCCGGTGGCGATCAGCAGTGGTACCATGGCCATGATCATCGAAACCGTGGTCATGAGGATCGGTCGCAGCCGGATGGCCCCCGCCTTGATGACCGCCTCGCGTTTCGAAAGACCTTCGCCGAGCTGCAGCTGGTTGGCGAACTCGACAATGAGGATGCCGTTTTTGGCAATCAGCCCGATGAGTGTAATCAGACCGACCTGGGTATAGATATTCACCGTGGCGACACCGAGGGTCAGGAAGGCCAGTGCACCGGCAATCGACATCGGCACCGACACCAGGATGATGATCGGGTCGCGCCAGCTCTCGAACTGCGCCGCCAGTACCAGGTAGATGACCAGCAGCGACATGAAGAAGGTCACGATCAGGCTGCTGCCCTGCTGGGCGTACTGGCGGGACTGGCCAATGTAGTCCCAGGTAAAGCCGCGCGGGAACTGTTGCCGTGCCTGTTCCTCGAGGGTGTTTACCGCTTCGCCCAGTGTTACACCGTTCGCCATGACACCCTCAACGGTGACCGCATTAAGCTGCTGGAACTGGGTGCGCTTGCTCGGCTCGACCGAGGATTCGAAACTGACGATACTGGATAGTGGCACCAGTTCGCCGGAATCACTGTGCAGGTAGTAGTTGTCGAGCATCGCCTGGTCGAGCCGGAACTGCCGTGCCACCTGCGGAATGACCTTGTAGCTGCGTCCCTCGAGGCTGAAACGGTTGACATCATTGTCACCCAGCAGCGTTGCCAGGTTGCGGCCGATATCGTCCATGCTGATACCCAGGTCGCCGGCGCGATCGCGGTCGATGAGTACGGTGGTCTTGGGACGTGTGAACTCGACCGACTTTTGCAGAAAGGCAAACTTGCCGCTGGCCATGGCCGTTCCGATCAGCTGCCCGGCAACCTCGTCGAGGCGCTGATAACCGGCGTCACTGGTGATGACAAACTGTACCGGGAGACCACCGCCTGAACCGGGCAGACTGGGCCGCGGGAAGGCCGCGATCTGCAGTCCGGCGACCCGGGCGAGACCCTGCTGCACCTCGGGCAGGATCTGCATCTGGCTGCGCGGGCGTTCCGAGGGTTGCGGCATCTTGAAGCCGCCAAAGGTGGTGCTCACGTCACCGCCGAAGCCCGCCAGAATGAAACTCTTGTCGTATTCAGGAACATTCTCGAACGTCGATACGATCTGCCGGATATAGGGCTCGTTGTAATCGATGGTCGCTGTTTGCGGCGCCGTTGCCTGGAAAAACAGGATGCTCTGGTCTTCGTCCGGCGCCAGTTCATTTTGCGAGGTGACGAACATGAAATAGATACTTGTCAGCACCACTAGCGCGAATACGATTGTCACCGGCAGGGTATCCAGTGAACTGCGCAGCGCCCGGGAGTAACGCTCCGCCAGGGCGTTGAAGAAATGTTCGACGGCCTGTTCGAAGCGTCCCTCTCCGCTGGACGGCTTGAGAACCCGCGAGGACAGCATCGGTGACAGCGTCAGCGCGACCACGCCCGAGATCAGCACCGCACCGGCCAGTGCGAAGGCGAACTCGGTAAACAGGGTGCCGACCAGTCCGCCCATGAAACCGATCGGGGCATACACCGCGACCAGTGTAGTGGTCATGGCGATGATCGGCATGGCCAGCTCGCGCGCACCGATTAATGCTGCATCAAGTGGTGTTTTACCCTGTTCGATGTGGCGGTGTACGTTCTCGACGACAATAATGGCGTCATCGACCACCAGTCCGATGGCCAGTACCAGGGCCAGCAGGGTGAGCAGGTTGATCGAGAAACCCATCAGCAACATCAGGAAGATGCCGCCGACCAGCGACAGCGGCACAGCCACCGCGGGTATTAGCGCGGCACGCATCGAGCCCAGCGACAGGTAGACCACCAGCAACACGATCAGCACCGCCTCGATCAGGGTGCTGAACACTTCACGAATGGAGTCCTCGATGAAGACGCTGGCATCGTAGGGGATGCCGGCCTCAAGTCCTGACGGGAGCTGTGCCCGCAGTTCCGGCAGCAGTGCGTGCACGCGTCCGGCGACGGTGAGGGGATTGGCACCGGGTGCCTGCCTGATGCCGATGAAGATGGCCGTCTTGCCATTGAACCAGGTGCTGGTGTTGTAGTCCGCGGCACCCATCTCCGCGGTGGCGACATCGCGCAAGCGGATGAGTGTATCGCCGGTATTGCGCAATACCAGCTCCTGGAAGTCCTGCTGCCGGCTGATGTCGGTGGTGGTGCTGAGGTCAATGGCGACATGCGCACCCTTGGTCTGGCCGATGCCGGCCAGGTAATTGTTGGCCCGCAATACCTGGCGTACCTCGTCGGCCGTGATTCCGAATGCCGCCATGCGCAGGGGGTCCAGCCAGATGCGCATGGCGTAGGTCTTGTTGCCGATCATTTCAGCCTTGGCCACGCCGGGTACGGCCTGCAGTTTTGGTTGCACCACCCGCAGCAGGTAGTCAGTGATCTGCGGGGGTGACATGGTGTCGCTGTAGAACGCCATGTACATCAATGCGATTCGTTCGCCGGTGGTTGAATCGATAACCGGATCATCCGCCTCGTCGGGGAGCACGTTACGCTGGCTTGCAACCTTTGCCTGGATTTCGGAAACGGCCGCCTTGGGATCGTAGTCAAGCACCATGCGGGCCTCGATAACCGAGCGGCCCTGGCTGCTGGTCGCGGACAGGAAATCGATACCGTCAGCTTCCGCGATGGCCTGTTGCAATGGCGTGGTGATGAAGCCTTTCACCAGTTCGCTGCTGGCGCCGGGGTAGAAGGTGGTTACGGTAACGACCGTATCCTGTGTTTCCGGGTACTGGCGTACCTCCAGTATGCCGATGGAACGTATGCCCACCAGCAGGATCAGCAGGCTGATGACGCTGGCCAGTACCGGCCGGTGTATGAACAGGTCGGTGAATTTCATGGCCGCGTGATGTGCGGTTCCAGGATGATACTGTTGTCGATGACCACAGCCTGGTCATTGCGCAGCTTCACCTGCCCTGCGGCCACGACGCGTTCCCCGGTCTGCAGTCCGTGCACGATCTCGACGCGGCCATTGCGCACACCGCCGGTTTCGACCTGGCGGCGCTGCACGCGCGATCCGGATTCGCCCTCGAGGATCACGAATACCGAATCACCATACGGATTATAGGTAATGGCCGTCTGCGGCAGGGTCAGTACCGCCGGCCGTTCCGGCAGTACCGTGCGCACCTCGGCGAACATGCCAGGGCGCAGTCGTGCCCGCGGATTTTCCAGCGTGGCGCGTACCTGCAGGCTGCGGGTACCCGGGTCGATACCGGGGTTCAAGGCCGCGATATGGCCCTTGAAGAGCTCCTCCGGAAAGGCCTGTACCTCGATTTCCACTGCCTGGCCCACCGAGATTTGATCGAGGTGCCGTTCGGGCAGGGCATAGTCGACGTAGATCGGCACCAGTGCCTCCAGCGGCACGATGGTGGTGCCCGGCTGGACGTATTCGCCAAGGTCCACCTGGCGGATACCCAGCCAGCCGCTGAACGGTGCGGTAATGCGCTTTTTCGCGATCACGGCCCGCTTCGCCGCCAGTTGTGCCGTGGCATTTGCCAGCCGCTGCCGCGCCTCGTCGACATCGGAGCGTGAAATGGTCTTGGATTCCAGCAGGCCCTCGCGCCGTTTCGACTGCAGTTCTGCCAGGCGCCGTTCAGCGACAATGCCCTCGAGTTCGGCCTGTTCGACGCTGTCATCAATCTCCAGCAGCAGGGTACCGGCCTCTACCTGCTGGCCGGAATCGAAGCGGATCGCGCTGACCTTTCCCGCGACCTCGGTGGTCACCAGAATCCCCTGGATCGCCACCAGCGAACCCACGGCCGCCAGGTAGGGCTGCCAGCTCTCCGCCTGCACCTCGGTCGCGGACACCGTGGCGGGCGGCGGTGGCATGCTCGCCAGCGCGGCCATTTTCTGCGACTGGTAGTATTTCCAGCCGAACATGGCACCAAGCACCAGACCCAGCGCCAGCAGGACAAGCACCATACGTTTAGTCATCACGACATCCTTCAGTTATTTAGACAAAGGCCCGCCGCACACGCGAGTTACAGGGCACCAGACGGGATCAGACCACGATGCCGCCGATTCGTGCCCGACGAGCCAGACCGGCATTGTAGCGCATCAGCCGCCGGGTTTTGCTGACAGTGCTGTTGATAGCCGCAGCACAATGCAAACAGCCGTGGGGCGGGGATGGCTGTCGCCTGAGTACACGGCAGTACGGCAAGCCGTGCAGAGCGCATTGCCGGAAAACAAATGACGGATATGACAGGTAGACTAGTTGTCCTGCAGTACGCGTTCGTCGTATTCGGATTCAAAAAACAGCTTGTGCCTGGCTTCTTCCCTGGCAAGCCCTTCGAGGACTTCCTTCAGGTGACTCTCGGGAACCTTCGCCGCCATGTCGGTATACAGTTGAAAGGCGGCGCGCTCGCGTTTCATGGCGACGATCAATGCATCCTGGTAGGAAATATTCTCTTTTGCCTCGATCTCGACGAGGTAGTCGGATAGCTTCAGGTCCAGTATTTCCTGTTCCGGCGTGAGTTCGTGGTCACCGGCCTTTACGGCCAGCAGCCGTTGCTTGTGACCCTGTTCCTCTGCGGCAAAGTCCAGCAGGATGTCCTTCATGCCGGCCTTTTCGGCGCGGCCGGCAAGGTCCGCGTAGAAGTCGGCGGCCTGCTGTTCCTGGTCAATGGCATAATCCAGAATTTCATCAACGGTATTCATATCAGTTCACCTTCTGATCGTTCTGTGAATAGGCATCCGGGTTCAGGAAACGGTCGATGCCGCGCGCGGCATGATGGCCGTCCTCGATGGCACTGATGGCATCGGCGACGCGGTTGGCGACATCACCGCCGACGAAAATCTTTTCCAGTAGTGTGTGCTGGTATTCACCCGGCGTGAATTTCCCCCACTCGATGGCCAGCTGGTTCTGTACCTCTTTTGTCAGGAAGTCGAGGTCACTACCCTGGCCGATGGCGGAGATGATGCAGTCGTAGGTCTCGACATGCATCCTGTCTTCCTGCAGTACCGGGCGTGGCCGGCCGCCTTTCGGATCCTGCACCATTTCGGCCTCGCCCCATTTGATTGATACTTGTTGCGGGTTGTCTGCTGCGATGATTTCAACCGGAATCGCCTGGGTGACGATGCGGCAGCCTTCTTCCTGGGATTCGTGTATTTCTTCATCGTCCGCCGGCATATCGGCGATGCGGCGGCGGTAGAGGATGGTGACATCGGCGCCGAACCGGCGTGATACCCGCGACGCATCCATGGCGACGTTGCCGCCGCCGATGACCGCGACCTTGCGGCCGACGCCCGGGTCGCGGCCGCTGGCGACATCGGCGAGCACCTGCAGCCCGGAGAGCACGCGCGGGTGATCTTCGCCGTGGATGCGCATGCTGGAGGGTACCGACAGGCCGGTGGACAGGAATACCGCATCGAAGTCCTGCAGCAGTGTATCGAAGCCGATGTCCTTGCCGATGCGGGTGTTGTAGCGGATGTCGACACCAAGTGAAACGATGTAATTGATATCCTTGTCGAGGTCCGCGTCCGGCAGGCGGTAGCTGGGTACACCATAGCGCAGCATGCCGCCAGCCGTTTCCTGCGCCTCGAACACGGTCACCGCGTGGCCCTGCTTGCGCAGATAATAGGCCGCGCTCAGGCCGCCCGGACCGGCGCCGATGACGGCGATGCGGCGGCCGCTGTCGCCGGTCTGGTCGGCGAGAATGCGCGCGTAGTCCTGCGGCGCGACCTGGTCGACGATGAAACGTTTCAGCCAGCGGATGGCGATCGGTTCTCCCTGGATACCGACCGGGCACACCGACTCGCAGCGGCGCGTGCAGATGCGTCCGCAGGTGGCGGGGAAGGGGTTGGTACGGTACATCAGTTGCAGTCCCTGCTCGTAGTCGCCGTCGCGTATGCTGCGAATGTAATCCGGCACGTCCATGTGCGCCGGGCAGGTGGCGACGCAGATGCCGCACTCGATGCAGCGATCGGCTTCCAGCCTCGCCTGTTCCTCGCTGTAGCCCGTGACCACTTCATCAAACGACTGCACGCTCTTGTCCGCTGCCAGCATGTCCATCTCGATGCGCTTCGGCGGGTACAGGTGGTAACCTTCCGCGCGGCGGTAACCCAGCGGATTCTCCTGCCAGGTGGTGTGTTCAACACCGGCAGTGAAGTGATACTCGGTCGGGTCGCTGGTAATCCAGGTGTACTCGTTGCTCATGCGCAGCGAACCGGCGGGGCACATATCCACGCACAGGGCGCACCAGCAGCAGCGGCCGTAGTCGAACCGCGGACGCAGCCCGCTGTCGCCGTTGCGGCCCTCGAATGTCTCGACCCTGACCATGTCGATGGCATCGTTCTGGCAGATCGCGTGGCAGGTGCCACAACCGATACATTGCTCGCTGATATTGATATGAAAGCCGCGATAGGCGGCCGCACCGGGACGCTCCTGTATCGGACGGATGCTGGTGTAGGGTTTCTCGAAGGCGCGTTGCCAGACGTAGAACGGTGATAGCAGGTCTTTCAGGCTCATGAGTTTACTTCGCTTACCTCTCGATCTCGGGCGGATAGGTGTGCAGCGATACCATCAGGCCGGCGATGTCGGCGATGTTGGTGCCGACCGCGATGCGCTCCATCACGGCAATGGCATGGGTGTAGCTCGGACCGCGCACGTGTACGCGGCGCACGATCTCGGTACCGTCGGTCACCATGTAATAGCCGTATTCGCCGCGGGTGCACTCGGCCTTGACGTAAGTCTCGCCAGCCGGCACCTTCCAGTGCAGCATGTTCGGCATGTCCGCCTGGAACGGGCCGTCCGCGGGCGCACCGGCGATGCACTGGCGAATCAGGTTGACGCTCTGGCGTGTTTCCTGCAAGCGCAGGTACGCGCGTTCGTAGGCATCGCCGGCGCTGCCACTGATGACATCGAAGTCGAGCTGGTCGTATACCAGGTAGGGTTCGTCCTTGCGCAGGTCACGCGTGAAACCGCTGCCACGTGCGTTCGGGCCGACCACGCCGTAGGGGTCGACCATCTCGGGGGGTATAATGCCGAGACCCTTCGCACGTGCCTTGAACACCACGTTGTTGTACATCACGCGTTCGATCTGGTCGAGCAGCTTGTCGGTATTGTCCATCAGTTCGAGAATGCGTTGCTCGAATCCGGCCGGCAGTCCGGCGCGTACGCCACCGGGCACCATGTACATGTGATAGATGCGCGCCCCCGTCATTTCCTCGAACAGGTCGAGCACGTAGTCACGGTAGGTGAGCGTCCAGTTGGCCACGGTATACTGGCCGAACGCGCCGCCCTGGCCGCCGATCCACATCAGGAAGCTGGCAAGGCGCATCATTTCCAGGTTCAGCGTACGCAGCCACTGTGCACGCACGGGCGACTCGACGCCGCTGATCGCCTCGAGCGCGGCCGCGTACAGGTATTCGTTGAAGGCCGGCTCGGGCACCGCGATGCGGCATACCACGGTGAAGTTCTGGATGAAGCTGCGCTGTTCCATCAGTTTCTCGAAGCCGCGGTGCAGGTAACCGACGTGGGTCTTGCACTCGATAATGGTGTCGCCATCCAGTGTCAGCTCCAGCGACATGTTGCCGGTGATGCCGGGGTGCTGCGGACCCTGCCACAGCTTGACGTATTTGCCCGACGACAGGTCGACCGGTTCGGGCTGGGCAAAGTCCAGCGCGGCGGAATGGCCGGTTGTTGGCGCCATTATTTGTCCCCTCCGCGAGTCGGGTAGAGCTGCACCTGCATGTGGTCGCGCGGCTCCAGGCTGACCCGGCCCTCGCGGTGACCGAAGCGTTCCGTACTGTATTTCACGGTATCGAAATCACGCCGCATCGGCGGCATGTCATCCCAGCCCTCGAGGCAGAAATCCTCCTCGAGTCGCGGGCTGCCGGGAAAGTTGATGCCGTACATCTCGCGCAGTTCGCGCTGGTAGGTCCAGGCCTGTGCCCACAGCGTATGGATGGAGGTCATCTCGGCGTTGTCGCGGTCGATGTCGATGTGCACGCCGAGGTTCTGTTTGCTGTCATAGTTGTGCAGCATGTAGATCAATCTGAAAAGTCCGTCCTCGATCCAGTCGGTGCAGGCGACGAAAGCCAGGTGGGTGAAACCTTCGCGGTCGCGCAGTTCGCGGATCAGCCGTTCGCCGTTTTCCTTGCTCACCTTCAGCGTGGTGATTGCCGGAGGGCGCTCGGTAATATCAGTGACAGCGAAATCACGCACCAGTCTGTCCAGCAGTTCACTCATCATTGATTTCCCGTGGTTCGATAGTCTGTCATGGGTTTACCAGTTGTAATCCGGCATGTTCCAGTTCTTGATGACCTTCTTCTGGTTGGCCTTGTATTCGTCGAAGTGTTCGATATAACGGTTGGCGCCGTCGCAGTTACCCGCCTTGATGTCATCCTGCAGTTCGAGGATGGCGCCGAGCAGCGCTTCCGGCCGCGGCATGCAGCCGGTGACATACAGGTCCACAGGCAGGTACAGGTCGAACTGGTTGATGGTGTTGTAGCTGTCGAAGTACATGCCGCCGTTGGCCGGACAGCTGCCGAGGGCAATGATGAATTTCGGCCCCTGCATCTGCTCGTAGCTGCGCACGATGCGCTTCAGCGTTTTTACCGAGACGTAACCGCCGATGATGAAGACCGACGACTGCCGCGGCGTCGGCCTGCCGGCAACGCCGAAGCGGCTGGCGTCGAAGCGCGCAGTCATCAGCGGGCGCAGCTCGATCGAGCAGCAGCCGGTGCCAAAGGCCAGGATCCACAGTGAGTTTGCCCGCGCCCAGTTGGCGAAATCCTCCACCGCCTTGATCGGGTAGGGTTCATAGGCGCGCGGCCGCGCATTGGAGAACAGTTGCTGATCCTCGACGGATAACCCGGCATTTTCCAGGGTTGCTTCAGTGCTCAGGTCTTTTGTCATGGTCAGGTCCTCCCGCTCGGAATAAGTCGGTGCGTTCAGGGTGCGATTACCATCTGTACATACACTATAGACGCGATGCCGATTAGTGTCGGGTACTTGAAGAAGAAGCGGATCGACTGGTCGACACGGAAACGCGGAAACGCCACACCGACGATCACCGCAATCATATAGATTGCCAGGGTTTTGATCATTAATTCGATCCAGCCGGTGGCGCCGCCAAAAAACAGGTTCATGAACAGGATCAGCTTGGTGGCACCGAACAAGGCACGGTTGGTCTGCAGCAATGACAGGAAGCTGCTGTGGAACTCGGTCGGCGGGCCAATCGGAATCTCCTGCGGCGCCAGGAAGATGTCAAAGGGTGAATAGCCCGTCATGCCAAGGAAGGCCAGCATGGCCGCCAGCGTTGCCACCCAGTTGGTGAACAGCGTCCAGTTCTGCCAGCCGCCCTGCTGCGCGGCCACGATCTCGGTGAGCGACAGGGTGTCGTACTGGATAACGATGGAAATCACCGCCAGCGCGAATGGCACCTCGTAGGCGGTCATTTGCGACAGGCCGCGGGCGATGCCGATGGCACTGTAGGGATGGCCGCTTTCGCCGGCGCCCAGCGCCATGCCGAGCTGGCCGAAGAACATGAAGTAGATCACCAGGAACAGGTATACGGAACACCGGCCCGAGATAGAACATGATGCCGTGACTGACGGCGGTGCGCTTCACCAGCGTCTTCAGGATATTGATAAACGGCTGCCGGTAGGGAATGCCGATACGGCCCTGTACCTTGGCAATGGTGCGTTCGATGAAGGCACCCACGAGCAGACCGTAGACGGTTACGATCAGCAGCGTCAGGCCGAAATTACCGATCCTGCCAAGCCATTCCGCAATCACAGCTGCAGCCCTCCATTCACCACGTACAGCGCCACGAGATAGATCACGATGTGCAGTGCATAGGTCTGGCCGTTGCCGTTATAGAAAATCCGCAATGACGCGGCCAGGGAGTGGCTCCACTCGACGGTGGAGTTCCAGAAGGCCGTCGCCCGTGGTTTCACCAGGAAGCCGAGGGCGCGGTCGTAGTGCGCGAAAAAGTTGTAGGCAAAATGCGTTTCTTCCGGGCGGTGCGGGCGCTCCGCGGCAAACACGATGTTGAACTGCTCGACCTTCTGGATCTTCAGGGTCAGCGTCATCAGCAGCAGGAATATCAGCGGCACCATCCACACACCGGCGACCACACCCATGATCATGGGCGCGTTCCAGTAGCCGAGATGGGTCTGCAGTGCAAGGCCGTCCCATACCAGGTTGCCGCCCAGCCACGGGCTGATGGCTGTTGATAGCGGGTCGAGCAGCAGTTTCGGGTAGGCGGAAAACACCATAATGATGCCGATCAGCACGAACTGCGGAACCAGCAGGATCACCGGTGCCTCGCGCAGTTGCGCATGCTCCAGCTTGCGCTGGCCGAGGAACACGGTCTGCAGCAGCCGGAACATGTAGAGGAAGGCCACGGCGCTGGAGAAGAACGCCAGTGCGGCCAGCCAGTACCAGCCCTTTTCCATGATGGCGTTGAACAGCAGCCACTTGCCGCCGAAACCGGTCAGTGGCGGTACGCCCGACATGGCGATGATGGCGATCATGGTGGCGACGAAGGTGAACGGCATGTTCTTGATCAGTCCGCCCATCTTGTACATGAGGCGCTCGTTGGTGCGCACTATGACCCCGGCGATGGCGAGAAACAGGATGCCCTTGAAGAGGAAGTGGTTCACCGTCATGTACAGCGCGGCCACCCAGCCGAGGTGGCTCATGAGTGCGATGCCGGTGACGATGTAGCCGAGCTGCCCCATGCTGGAGTAGGCCAGCAGTCGCTTGACGTCTTCCTGGAATACGGCCATCAGCGCGCCGAAGGTCGCGGTGAGCATGCCGATCCAGCCGAGCACATAGGCCGGGTCGAGGCCGATGTCGGAGCGCACGCCGAGCTGCGCGGCGACCAGCAGCAGGCCGAAGATGGCGGCCTTGCTGACCACGGCGGAGAGCAGGGCGCTGAAGTCATCGTCCGCTTCCCCGTAGGCGCCCGGCACCCAGATATGCATGCCAAGCGCACCGGTCTTGATGACGAAGCCGGCCGCCAGCAGACTGAACACCAGACCCGTGGTGTCACCGGCTCCCCCGAGCGCGGCCAGTTCAATACTGCCGGTCGCGGCATAGGCGAGCGCGAAGCCGGCAAGGATGCAGTAGGCCGCGGCGAGCGAGAACAGCAGGTAGGTCAGTGACGGCTTGACGCCGTTGCGACCGAGGGTGATCAGCAAATAGGAACTCAGTGTCATCAGTTCCCAGCTGAAGAAGAAGGCCAGGCTGGTGTGCGCGCGCAGCAGTGTCGCCAGCGACAGCAGCAGGATCGCGAGCAGTGGGTAGAAGCCTTTCCGGGCATCGCCCCGGTACTGGGTGGCGAGGCTGACCAGTACACCGCCACCGACCAGGATGTAGCCGAAAATACGGTTCAGGCCTTCCAGGTCCAGCGTCAGCCAGGCACCACCCGCAGCCACCATTACCAGCATCAGCAGGCTCTTCAGGCGGCCCGGCAGGCTGTCCAGCAGCCACAACGCGGCGCCGGCAAACAACGGCAGAAACATGGCCAGGGTGTCTGTCTCGAGTTGCACGGCCATGCCGTAGCCGGCAGCAAACAGCAACAGGGTGGTCAGCGCGACAGGGGCAAGTTTTCCGGGGCTGATGCTGTCCGGCGCATCGGTTTTGCGGGCCTGCAGGGCTTGCGTAAACCAGCGGAACAGGTAGGCGGCTTCCAGCAGCGAGCCCAGCAGGATTACGGCAATCCAGCCGTACAGGCCGCCGCTGGCCATTTCCATCACCAGTAGCCACTTGGCCCAGAAACCGGGGAA
The DNA here is from genome assembly GCA_947258515.1 of uncultured Ectothiorhodospiraceae bacterium. Lineage (GTDB taxonomy): Bacteria > Pseudomonadota > Gammaproteobacteria > UBA9214 > UBA9214 > UBA9214. The sequence continues at coordinate 8,467 of CAMYIO010000003.1, read as the reverse complement.
CGGCGGCAGGCCGACCAGCGCGGCCAGCAGGATGCCGAACACCAGTAACAGCAGCGGCCGCCCGGCGAGCACTGACCAGTCACCGATTGACTTGCGGTTGACCAGGTCCGCCAGCCAGAACAGGCCGGCCTTGGCCAGCAGGTGGTTGATGAACAGCCCGCCAACAATCAGCGGCAACTGTGCCTCGACGTCCAGCTGTGCCGTCGCGGCCAGCGCCAGCGTCAGCAGGCCCATCTGGCCGATGGAGGAATAACCAAGCAGGCGTTTGGCGTTGTCCTGCTTCAGGCCGATGAGGTTGGAGACCAGGAAGGTGGCACCGCCGACCACGGCGATGCTCAACAGGTAGTCATCCAGCAGCGGCAGTGTCTTGAACAGCGCGAAGAACACGCCGGCGGAAACTCCGACGGAGATCAGTGCGGCGATGCCGCCGGGCGCGGTCTCGTAGACGTCCAGTCCCCAGCCATTGGCGGGGTAAGGCTTCAGCTCGATCAGCAGGCTGGTGAGGATAAACAGGGTCGCGATGAAGCCGACAGGGCCGCTGATCAGTTCGCGCTGCGCCACCATGCCGTCAATGTTCAGCGTACCGGTCAGGTAATAGAGGAAGATCGTGCCCAGCAGGAAGAAGGCCGAAGCCACCGAGGTCGCGACGATGTACTTGAAACCGGCGGCGAGCACCGAACCGGTGCGCTCCATGCCGATCAGGGCGTAGGTAGCGATCGAAGTGATCTCGATGAAGATGAACAGGTTGAACAGGTCGCGGGTCATCACCATGCCGTTGATGCCCATCACCATGATCAGGTAGAGCAGCAGCGCGGAGGCATGTTGCCGCAGCGACGGCAGCCAGTGCAGTGCACCGAGCAGCGCGATGCCGTTGACCGCAAGCACAAAGCCGCCTTCATACAGGCCGAAGCGCAGATTGATGGAAAACGGTGGCGCAATGCCCGCGGTTTCGATCTCGATGGGGGCTGCGCCGTTCAGGATCGCCAGCAGGTTGATGGCGGCGATCGCGACCATGCCGGCGAGGGCCGCGAGGAACACCAGTATGGCGGAGCCACGGTGTGCACGGTCAAACAGCGGCACCAGGAAGCCGGCAGCGAGCGCCAGCACATAGATACCAAGCGGATGCAACAATACCTCTGTGACCAGCTTGTCTACCATTTCGACTCCGTGCACTCGTCGATCATCAGCGTCTTGCGTGCCCTGTAAATGCGTACCGCGTAGGACAGCATTACCGCGGTAACGCCCAGGCCGATGACGATGGCGGTCAGCACCAGTGCGGACGGTACCGGGTCGACGATGCGGCTGGTGGCCTCGGCCATGGGCACGGCATCGTTGATGATCGGTGCGGTGCCGCCGGTGACGTAACCGATGGACACCATGACCATGTGAATACCGGTATCGAGCAGCGAGAAACCGACGATCATGCGAATGATATTGCGTTGCGTCAGGATGCCCCACAGCCCGATAAGGATCAGTCCGAGGCCGCTACAGAGCACGATCAGCGAAATCTGCATGTCGGCGAGGAAACTCATAACGGACCGGTGTCCTCCTTGCGGAAGCGGTCGAGAACCGCACTGAGTTCGAAGCCGACCTTGAGACCGACGAAGACATAAATCAGCGGTATGGCGCCGGCACTGAAGAGGCTGCCATAGGTACCGAGGCCCATGATGCGGTTGTCGAGGAAGCCGCCTGCCAGGATCACGCCAAGCACGCCGATTACCACGTAACTGAAACCGGAGAGCGATTCGGTCATGGCGACCATCAGGCGGCTGATATGCGATTCAGGCAGCGCCAGCAGCAGGAACATGGTGCCGGACGCGATAATCGCACCGCCCTGGAAGCCGCCGCCGGGGGACAGGTGACCGTTCAGAAAGACATAGATGCCGAACAGGATGACCATCGGCAGCAGCAGTTGGGTGGCGGTCTCGACGATTTCACTGGCGGGCTTGTGCACGCCCGCGGTTTCCTCGGCACGGTCGCCTTTTTCCAGGTCTTCGTCGTCTGCCTTGCGTCGCGTGCGGCGCAACAGCAGGCCGACGCCGGCAGCGGAGATGAACAGCACGGTGACCTCGCCGAGGGTATCAAGGCCGCGGTAGGTGACCACCACGGCGGTCACCAGGTTGGCGGCACCGAGCTCTGCCGGCCCCTGCTCGGCATAGTAGTGAGCGAGTGGCGACAGTGACGTTTTCTCACTGTAGTTAGCCGCGAGATTGAGAAAGATAGCCGCCAGCATGACCAGCACCAGGAAGATGACAATGCGCTTGATCATGGATGCGGGTCCTCTGGCAGGGCCGCATGCTCCCGGGTAGCGTCGTTGGCAGTGGCATCCAGCTGGTCGATCACGGTGGACTCGGTCTCCGCGGTGCCGATGGCATGCGCGGCGCGCGCCAGGGCATGCGAGGACACCGGGTTGGTGAGCATCACGAAGAAGATCAGGATAATCAGTTTAAAGGTCCATGCCGGGTGCAGGAAGGCGAGCCCGACCAGGATCAGGATGGTGCCCAGGGTGGTGGCCTTGGTGCCGGTCTGGATACGGTTGTAGGTGTCCGGCATGCGCAGTACACCGAGGCCCGCGGAGAACAGGAATACCGCGCCACCGAGCAGAAACAGGCTGCCGATCACCTCGCTCATGGGTCAGTCCTCGTCCCGTGTCTTGCGAATGGCATAGAGGAAAATCATGGTCGACAGGCCCGAGCCGATCGAGGCCTCGGTCATGGCAACGTCGGGTGCCGCCAGCACTACGTAGACCACGGCGGCGAACAGGCTGGCGAGGCCGGCGCTGATCACGGCACTGACCATGCTGTCGAGCTGCACGGCGAGCAGGCCGCTGATGAGGATTCCGCCGCAGAGCAGCAGGGTGAGTAAGGTGATCATCATGATGTGATTTCCTGCGGACTAGATGCCTTTCTCGAGAAAACGGGCAACGGCGAGCACGCCAAGGAAGCTCAGCAGGCCGTAGACCAGGGCCACATCGAGGTAGATATAGCGGTTGGCGACATGCGCCAGCAGACCGATCACTGCAATGGCGATGATGGTCAGCAGGTCCATGGCGACCACCCGGTCGACCGTATCGGGCCCGATGACAAGACGAATAATGCCGAACACGATGCTGAAGAAGATCAGCACAAAGGCGATGTTGAGGGCGATATCAACCATAAATCACCTTCAGGTATCTCTCGAAACGCCCGGCGATTTCCTCTGTGGCCGCGACCGGGTCCGTCACGCTGACGTTGATCCAGTGGATGAACAGCGAGTCCCCGCGCATGTCCACCACCAGGGTACCCGGGGTCAGCGTGATGGAATTCGCCAGTGCCAGGCGGCCAATGGGCGATTGCAGGCTGGTCTTGATCTCGACGATGCCGGGATGGATATCGATGTGCGGACTGTACACATAACGCATCACGTTGAGGTTGGCCTTTACCAGTTCGTAGAGGAACACGCCCAGGTAGAGCAGGTAGGTGTAGATCACCCGCGGTGACCAGCGGATGACACTGTAGACGCGCGAATAGGCGGCGAAGGCGAACGCGATGGCCGCAGTGATCACCACGCCGGTGAGCACGGTGTCGGTGGCCAGTGTGCCGTTGGCGATCAGCCAGATCAACAGCAGCGTCAACCACAGGTTGAGGAATTGCAGCGGCAGGTTTATTGACGGTGGGTATGTCCCTGTAGGAGCGTCGTCCCCGGCGCGATCAGGGGTTTAATAGAAAACCATCGCGCCGGGGACGGCGCTCCTGCAGGAGGAGGTTGCCCGGTAAGCTTAACGGCGATTCCGGTGGCTCATGCCTCATCCGCCAGGGCCGCATGGGCGGCGGCAAGGCGTGCAATCGGCACACGCGGGCCTGAGCAGGACACATAACTCAGGTCAATGCTGTGGCAGAAGCGGATAGAATCGGGATGTCCACCGTGTTCGCCACAGATGCCTACCTTCATGCCCGGACGTGTCTCGCGACCCCACTCGACAGCCAGTTTCATCAGCTGACCGACACCCTTGATGTCCAGTACCTCGAACGGATTGTCCTGCAGTATGCCGAGTTCGTTATACATCGGCAGGAACTTGTTCTCTGCATCCTCGCGTGAGAACGAGAAGGTTGCCTGGGTCAGGTCATTGGTGCCGAAAGAGAAGAACTCGGCTTCCTCGGCGAGACTGCCGGCGCGCATGCAGGAACGCACCACCTCCATCATGGAGCCGAACTTGAAGTCAACCTTGACGCCGTACTTGTCCTCGACCACTGTGCGTACGGCATCGACATAACTCTTCACCCGTTTCAGCTCCTGCGAGGTACACACCTGCGGCACCATGACTTCGGGATGCACGTCGAAGCCTTCCTGGCCACACTCGGCCGCGGCTTCCAGTATCGCGGTGATCTGCATGGAATAGATTTCCGGAAACGACAATCCCAGGCGCACGCCGCGGTGGCCCAGCATCGGGTTCACTTCATACAGGGCACGCACCTTCTTCAGCATGGCCTCTTTTTTCTCTATCGCCTCCTCGACCAGGCGCGGATCGGTCAGGCACGCGACGCTGGGTCGATCCGGGCCGCTGTACATGAACTGCACGGCATCGGAGAGGATAATCATGCCCGTCACGGTATCCTTGAGATGGCGCAGTTGATCCAGTTCATCCACCAGCTGATTTTCAGACGGCAGGAACTCGTGGATGGGCGGATCCAGCAGGCGGATGGTCACCGGCCGCGGCGCCATGGCCTTGAATATACCCTTGAAGTCCTCGCGCTGTATCGGCAGCAACTTTTCCAGTGCCGTCTCACGGTCTTCGGTGGTTTCCGCAACGATCATTTCAATTACGACAGGCAGTCTTTCCTGGTCGTTGAACATACGTTCCGTACGGCACAGACCGATACCCATGGCACCGTACTTGAGTGCGCGTTCGGCATCGTGTGGCGTATCGGCATTGGCCATGATTTTGAGGCGGGCGGTCTCGTCGGCATACCCAAGCAAGGTTTCCAGCTCGGATGAGAAGTTGGCCTCGATCATCGGTACTTCGCCCAGGTAGACGTCGCCGGTGGTTCCATCAATGGTGATCAGGTCACCCTCGCTAATGGTGTGCTCTCCCACGAAGGCCTTGCGCATCTGCACATCGACCGTGATACCCTCGGCGCCCGCGACACAGGGCTTGCCCATGCCACGTGCCACTACCGCCGCGTGCGAGGTCTTGCCGCCGCGCGCCGTGAGGATACCCTGCGAGGCAAAGAAGCCATGAATGTCCTCCGGCTTGGTCTCCTCGCGAATCAGGATGATGCGTTGCCCGCCCCGTCCCTGCTGTTCGGCACGATCGGCATCGAACACGGCGTGTCCCACTGCCGCACCAGGTGATGCGGACAGGCCGCGCGCCACCGGTGCATTGCGTGCGGAGGGATCCAGACGTGGAAACAGCAGTTGCTCCAGCATTTCGGGCTGGATGCGTAACAGGGCCTGTCGCTTGTCGATCAGGCCATCGCGCATCATCTCCACCGAGGTGCGTACCAGCGCTGTGGTATTCATCTTGCCATTGCGAGTCTGCAGGCAGTAGAAACGTCCCTTCTCGATGGTAAACTCGAAGTCCTGCACCTCCTTGTAGTGGGTCTCAAGCCGTTCACGCAAGACATGCAGTTCCTTGTACATGTCCGGCATTTCTTCCTGCATCATATCGATTGTTTTCGGCGTGCGGATGCCGGCGACCACGTCCTCGCCCTGTGCATTCACCAGGTACTCGCCAAACAGCCTGTTTTCACCGGTATCCGGGTAACGGGTAAAGCCCACACCGGTGGCGCAATCATCGCCGAGGTTACCGAACACCATGGTGCACACGTTGACGGCGGTGCCGTTGGCCATCTCCGGCGTGATGTTGAACTCGCGCCGGTAGTCCACCGCGCGCTTGCCGCTCCAGGAGTTGAATACCGCCTTGACGGCGATCTCCAGCTGTTCCATTGGATCGTCGGGGAAGGGGTTGCCGGTTTCGCGCTCGACCACGTCCAGGAAACGGTCGGAAATTTCATGCAGATCACGCGCCGAGAGTGCAATATCCTGGTTGGCCCCCGCCTTTTCCTTGACCGCCTCGAATTCTTCATCAAAGGCCTCGTCCGGGACCCCCAGTGCAACCTTGCCGAACAGCTGTATGAAACGGCGGTAGGCATCCCAGCCGAAACGTTCATTGCCGGTCTGCGCAATCAAGGCCTTCAGGGTTTCGATGTTCAGTCCGAGATTGAGAATGGTATCCATCATGCCCGGCATGGACATGGCCGAACCGGAGCGTACCGAAACCAGCAGGGGGTCCACACTGGATCCGAAGGTCTTGCCGGTTTTTTCCTCGAGTGCCTGCATCTGTGTGCGGACCTCATCCATGACGCCGGTGGGCAGTTCGTGTTCGGCATTATCCAGGTAATACAGGCAGGCCGCCGTTGAGATAACGAAGCCGGGTGGTACATTGAGCCCGATCTGGGTCATTTCGCACAGGTTGGCACCCTTGCCGCCCAGTAACATCTTGTTGTGGCCATCGCCCTCTTCGAATGAAAAGACGTACTTCTCCTGACTGCTCATAAAGTTTCTCCCATAACAAAAGAATTCGGGCCATAAACCCGGATCAGATTTAAAATTTCGTAAATAGCAGCATTGTACAGTTCGGCCAGTGCCCGAAGAAACAGGGCGTCAGGGCGCATTTCGATGTGATACGAGGTGTGAACATGCACTGGCATAATTTCTATTGGAATGATCGGGTTAATTCTGATCTGTACCCGTATTCCATTTACCGATTCTGTATGATAATTCCTGATCTCGCGTTGAACGCTGGCTGCAACACAGGGCTGGATGCCCGCAATTATGCTGCGCAGACTGCATGAACATTGAAGACAATGCAAACAGAGCCTGAAAAATTACTGCAAAGACACCGGCAGCTTGTCCACTCTGACGTGCTCAAGGTGACATCACATGTGCAAAGGACCGAGGGTGACTGGATTATCAATACGCTCATGGTTGAGGGTTGCAGCGCGCCTTTCAGGTTCAGGCGCAAGCAGCCCTACAGGAATATCAAGGGTCAACGCGTTAACCTGACCTATTATTCGGGCAGTGAAACCGTGGGCGGTATGGCGTTTGAAGTCATGCATGTGGTGCGCATCAGGATTGCCTGAGATTACAGCCCGGCCCGGGTCTGTTTGATCGGGGCAGGCGCGAAGGGCGCTTACAATAAAAAAACCTGCCACGGAAACACACGGAAAAACACGGAACTGCATCCGCCAGGGCAATTGATTTTACGATGTTTTTCCGTGTACTTCCGTGGCCAATGGTATGTATTTTTGAGGATGGTGCTTTGGTAAGCAGTCGTCGGGCCTGAGTCCTGATTCATTATCCTTTCAGCAAGGGATGATCGGCGGGCAACTGGCGTGAAATCCACAGTGCCAGCTTGTGCCGCATATTCGGCAGGCTCTGCTGACCGCGGGCCAGCGGCTGGATTACCTTGTTGTGGACCAGCAGTTTATAGATGTACTCGACCTTTTCGTTCTGCGTATCGGTGGCCTCGAATTCCACCACGCCGCACTGCTCCCCGTATTCGACGCCGGCCCGGATGGCTTCCTTGAGCAACTGTGCCTCGTTTTTGAGTTTCTTCATGGCGTTGCACCTCGTGAAAACGGATATATCGGCATCCAGTGTGTCGCTGATATCTTAGGAAAAACCCTGTTGTTACACAAATATGCCGGCCAAAAGCATAAAAAAAGCCGGGCTGGATGCCCGGCTTGAGTAAATAATGCAACCCGTCAGGTTTGTTTAACTGTCTTTCGTTCTGGCGATGCCGGTTGTTGCAATGCGCCGGCGCAGAATGCCGAGACCGGGTGCAAGCAGCAGGAACAGCCAGATCGGGTCCATGCCGGTTGATCGCGTGTTGCTGATGCTGCAACCGTTCCCGCCGAAGTCGAACACATCGCCACCACTAGCTTGCTGGCCGGCGACGGCGATCGGATCCACTATGGAACCATTTACACCATCCTGGTCTGTCAGTGGGTCGCCGTCAGTGACGTCAACTTCCACGGTGCGTGAATTAATCTTCCTCCAGAGATTTGTCGGCAATGGAGTATTCCCATTGTTATCCACCTTGAAGATAGTGAGAGGATCCGGCAGGTCGGCAGAAAATTCGAACGTCATGGTCACGGTACCGCCGAGAGGGGAGGTGGTCGTGTAGCTGATCGCTCCGAAGGGAAAGACAAAACCGCTGGGTGGAGTGGCATCACCCGTGCTGACACTACCATCGGTAATGACTTGGCCAGGCTCCGTAGAGATCGTTACCGTGCCACCGTCGTCCAGCGGGACATCCGGAACAGTTTCCTCACCCTGCGGAGGCAGCGTGGTCGTCGTGGTTGATGCTGCTGTTGTAGTCGTAGTCGATACGGCCGTTGTTGTAGTGGCCGCGGCCGTTGTCGTTGTGCCGCCACCACCCAGTGTCGTGGTGGTTGTTGGGGCAGCCGTCGTGGTCGTCGCGCCT
>CAMYIO010000002.1 GCA_947258515.1 uncultured Ectothiorhodospiraceae bacterium | reverse complement strand
GCCAGCAGGACCGGCATCTGACTGCGCTTAACTCCGGCCCACTACTAAATGTGGAGCGGGTGATGGGAATCGAACCCACACCATCAGCTTGGAAGGCTGAGGTTCTACCGTTGAACTACACCCGCCAAACGCATTACCCCTGCTCATTTGGTGGAGGGGGGAGGATTTACTCCGGGCATCCAGCCCTCCGCCCTCCAGGCCGCCGCGCTGTGCGCGACGTTCGAAATCGCTCCCGGCGATTTCGTGAACCTCTACCGGTTCAAACACTCCCCCATTCACCACAGAGGATATAACTACATTTGGTGGAGGGGGGAGGATTTGAACCTCCGAAGGCTGAGCCGTCAGATTTACAGTCTGATCCCTTTGACCACTCGGGAACCCCTCCAAAATGCAAGCCCGCTATTGTGTTGCAGGCGCTGTTAGCTGTCAACAGCCATAGATGGATTGCAGCACGACAACTTTCGGTAGTAACATCACTGCCAGCAGGGTTGTCTATACCGCAAGAAGAACTATGAATAGTATTCAGGGAAACCATTCCCTGAACAGGGCCAGCCGCCTGATTAAGCATTTAACTACATGTTTTAACTGCGAATGAGAGGGGGAGATCTCAATGGACAGAAGACTTTACTTTCTGCTGCCTGACAGAGCTCACGCACTGCTGGTGGTTGATGAACTCAATAAAAGTGGCATCGACTCGGCGCAAATCCACGCGCTGGGCGATCGGCGTACACGGCTCGACGGCTTGCCGGCATCGACTTTGCGACAAGCCAGTGACAGTGCCAGTCGGCTGGAGAAACTTCTCTGGAATGCCAATCTCGTCAGCTTTGCCGTGGCACTGTGTGTGTTTATTGCACTGGTGTTGACCCTGAACTGGAACGGGTGGCTACTGCTACCGGTTGTCATCATGGTGATGAATTTTTTCGCGGGTCTGAGTTTTACCAGCGTACCGAATACCCACCTGGGCGAATTTCAGGACGCGCTCGCACACGGTGAGATCCTGCTAATGGTGGATGTCGCCGAAACCGAGGTAGCGAAAGTCGAACAACAGGTGCACCATAACCACCCGGAAGTCGCTATTGGCGGTGTCGGATGGGGAACGGCAGCACTTGGGCTTTAAATAGTTTTTACAGTAAATACAATGAAATAGGCCGCTCCCTACCCTTGTAGGGAGCGACATGGCAGTGCCTGGCGTTCAGTGACTGAAATAACCGTGCCGGGCATTGTCTCCCAGCAAAGCCTGGAAGGTTTCTGCGCTGACATGTATCAGCTGCTCGTGATCGCCGGCCTCGAAGTAGATATCAGATTGCTCTGCAAGCGTCTCATCCACCACCGTCTCCATCCCGTAGGCCGGACCCACTGCCGGAAGTGCACCGATTTCACAGTCGTTAAAGAGACCGGCCAGCTCACCCTCGGTTGCCAGCCCGAGATTACGATTTAGCTGGCGGTGCACTTCGCCAAGATTAATCTGGCGATTTGAAGGCAACACCACCATCAGGTAGCCCTGATCATCCTCAAGAATCACTGACTTTGCGAGCCGCATCCCGGGAACATGGGCCGCTTGCGCGCTTTCCCCGCTGCTTGCCGTGTGTGGATGCGTCAAAACATCGTAGGCCACGTCATGCTCGGCCAGATAATTTGACACCGTAGATGCAATTGCCATGACCAACTCCTCCTCTATTTACTCACTTTTAAGTATAGAACATGGATTGTATTCTGCAGGAACAATATTGCGCACGACAGCGCCCGGGTGCAGCCAGCCGTCTTATCCCTGCGGCCGTCCCGGACGCGGCTCAAGCGATGAGGCATAGACGCCAAGTTCCCGATACCAGGCACCCAGGTCATCCAGGGAGTAGGCGGCATTGGCCGGACTCGGGTTGGGGGTAACGAACACCCGCGTATGTCCAATTTTACGGGGCTGGCGTCCCCAGTCGATATCCGGCCTGATCGCTTCGCCGTAGCGCAGGTAATTGGCATAGGCCAGCTTGCCATGAAACCAGGCAATACCCGGCTGATAATGCAACAATTTCTGTACAAGCTGCGGCGCCCATTCACGGTAATCCGCGGCCCTGAGGTCTTTGGCACCTGCTGTCGGACGTTTGACGACGTCCGTAAAACCTATGCCGTACTGGCGTAACAGAATCTGCATGGCGTCGACACCCGGCTCGAGTTTGTTGTTTAACAGCCCACTGGCCTGCAGCGCCCGCCAGAAACGATTACGTGGGTTGGCAAAATAAAATCCCGCGCGCACGGATGGCAGCGAGGGATTCAAGCCGATGCAGACCAGTCGCAACCCGGCACACAGATAATCTGGCAGTGTTTCCACGAGAACAGGATCGCAGGCTACGGGTCCAGTATCACCGTAGCGCTATCCTTGCCGACGGCAGCAGACAGGCTGGATTCAAGGCGCCGCAGCTTTTCCTGCATGGCCTCTCCGATGTAGATTTGCGGCTGCGAAGGATCGCGCTTTTCTGCCAGTTCACGTATTTCGATTTCCCTGGCCGCCTCTTCAAATGCGGCCGCGAACGAGTACTGTTCCTGCAACTGCCTCTGCAGCAACACCTCGCCGAAATAGGTTAGCTTGCGTTTGTCATCACAGCCGAACGAGGACCTGTCGGCCGATGATGCGGTCATGATCGCTGTATTCGGATCTTTAAGCGTCTCGATGAAACTACCCGAGTAACAGGCCGAGACCATGATGATGCGCCACTTGATAGCGGCATCATCGAGGTACTGCTTCAGCATCGCCGGGGTCATATCGTTGAGCCGCAGCGGCCAGAAATTAACAGACAGCTCGGCCCTGTCGCCGTGACTGGTCAGAAACAGCACCACAACATCATTTTCACGGTCGATCACATTACCGATATGCTGCAGTGCGCGTTGCAGATTGCTGGATGATGCCAACGGCAGGGTATCGCGGGTTGCAAGGCTGTTTATCAGGACCAGTGAACGGCCCGCGGTATCGAAGCGCTCATCAAATAATGCGCGAGCGAACTCGATCTCATTTCTGAACACGTCCTGCAGCGCATAACCTGCAAAGCCGACGAAATACAGGTCGTCCCTGTCGCTGCGCTCGGTCAGCAGCGGCTCCAGGTGCTGCGTCAGCAACTCCGGCTGCCGGTAGAAAATGCCCTCGACGTCAAGCGCCCGGTAGGCTGCATACTCATCAACGCCTTGCTCTTCAGCGGCATACCAGAGTGTTGTGTTCTCCGCAAAATAACTGGCTGGCAGTACCCAGGCCAGAACGATAATCGCCATCGCTGCGGGGACCTTGCGTGAGTAACCACCCGCCAGCAGGGTCAGCACCCGGCCTATGGCGATTATCACCCACGTCAGGTAGAGCAGATAAAATACCCTGTAGATAACGACATCATCCGGCGGCAGCAGTACCTCCAGCCGCCCCAGCATGACCCACAGCAGCAGAAAGAACGGACTCATGCTGTAGATATAAACGGCGAGACGCAATGCCACCCGGTTCTCCATCAGCAGCTTGCTGACGAGATAGACGGCGAACAGAAACAACAATACATCCAGTCCATTTGCGGCAACCGCATACGAATAGAATTGCGGATGCGGCAGACTGCTGGCCAGATCAACGAAAAACGCGAGCAACAGGTTCAGGGCGATCAACAGCACCAGCTGATCCAGCGACACCGTGAAGTCATCCGCGACACAGCGTCGCAACAGGCACAGGCGGGTACCGGAATTAATATTACCTCGGAGCGCTGATAAATACGGTTTCATTGAATACCCTGACTGCATGACCTGTTGAAAAAAACAAAAAATTGTTCTTTAAATCTTATCCCCTCTCCCCGGCCCTTTTATGACCGCCGTTTGGGCGCTTGCGGAGGGAGCGTGGATCTATGGGTACAAACGTGCTGATTACGACTGCATGCTGACGACAAACCGGCCCTGATGTTCACCTTCAAGCAGACGCGCGAACACGGCTGGCAGCTCATCCAGGTCAACCACCCCGGCCAGGATCTGCGGTAAATGCCCGGGCCGCAGATCTGACACCAGTCGTTCCCATACCCGGAGACGGCGCTCCATGGGGCAGTTGGCCGAGCTAACACCGAGCACGCTGACAGCGCGCAGAATAAACGGCATGACCGTGGCACGGTATTCACTGCCACCCGCCATGCCGATAGAGGCAATATTGCCCCACGGTCGGGTGCCGCTGATCAACCCGGCCAGCACCTTGCCACCGACGTTATCGATTGCCCCGCCCCACTGCGCGGACTGTAATGGCGACCCGTCAGAGACCAGGTTGTCAGTGGGCATTACACTGGCTGCACCGAGACCTTCAAGGTACACCGTGGCATCTCTTTTTCGGGTCACGGCCACGACCTCATAACCACGCGCACCCAGCAGGTCGACGGCGACACTGCCGACGCCGCCACTGGCACCCGTCACGAGCAGCGGCCCCAGTGACGGTTGCTGGCCGTTTTGCTCAAGCCGGTCGATGGCCAGCGCCGCGGTAAAGCCGGCGGTCCCCAGCACCATGGCATCAAACAGTGACAGGCCGGCCGGCAAGGGCACCACCCAGTCGGCCGGTACACGGGCAACCTCGGAGAACCCGCCGTCATGGGACTCGCCCAGACCACAGCCGGTCACCAGCACCTCGTCACCTGCCTGAAAGCGGTCATCGACGGAGTCTGTAACCACGCCCGCGAGATCAATACCGGCATTCAGCGGGAAACGGCGCAGTATCTTGCCCCTGCCCGTCGCAGCCAGCGCATCCTTGTAGTTCACACTGGAATAATGCACCCGGATAACGACCTCTCCGGGAGAGAGCGCAGAGAGTGTCAGGGCCTCAATTCCCGCCGTTACCCTGCCGGTATTATTATGTACGCGACAGGCACGAAATGACTCCACGGTCAGTTTTCTGTCTCCGGCGCCGGCTTCCCGGTCGGCAGATAGGACAGGTTGCCGCTGTAATCAAACGGCAGGCTCCCGAGTCTGTTTGCCAGACTGATCTTTCCTGTTAAACGATACGACAGGCTGTCGCGACTCTCACCGCTCATCTTCTGTATCTGCTGCATGACATTCAACAGGTTGCTGACCACCTCGACATCGAGCAGCGCCTCGCCAAATGCCGGGATTTCCACCGCCTGGCGACTCACCCCGTAGGCAAATTCACGGTCATTGATTTCCAGCCCATAACTCAGACCTGCAACCGGCAGTGCCGCATCGTTGGGGTTCATGATGCGCAGGCGGATACCGTAGCGCTGCTCAAGCAGCGTCATATCCTTCGGTTCTATACTTGCCAGAGAAACACGCGGTGCTTCAGTGTAGGTATTGATACCGGCACAGCCAGTCAGCAGGCCGATAAACAGTAAACATACAATTATTCCCGGGTTCAGATAGCGCTCTGTCATTGCTTCATTCCTTTTATTGCTTCAGCTCACTGGTTGACTATTTCATTTCATCGCCCTTGCAGACAGGGCCATAGGGCGAGTCGCGGTGCTTGTCGTGATAGTGCATGCGGTAGCGCGTGAAATCCTCACTGTTTTCAAAATGCAGGAAAGGATTGCCCGTCAGTTGTTCGTCCATGGTGGTCGTGGCCTTTTCCGCATAATTGTGACCCGGGTGAATCACGGTCTCGGGCGGCAAACGTTTGCTCATATCCCTGAGGGTGACGTACATTTGTTCCGGATCGCCACCGCGCAGGTCGCAGCGGCCACAACCGAAAACGAACAGCGTATCACCGGTAATCAACTCGTTACCGATGTGGTAACACGCTGATCCCGGCGTGTGACCCGGGGTGTGCAACGCCGTGATCGCGGTGTTGCCCAGCTCGATGACATCACCGCCGTGATGCAGCGTCGGCAGGTCCAGTTGATGGCCCCAGAACTGTGCCTCGGATTTCATCAGGTGCAGTTGCGCATCGTATTCTTCCAGTACTTCACTGATGCCATTGATATGATCATGGTGGCTGTGCGTCAGCAGGATGTCGGTTATGCGCACGCCCCGGGAAGCGGCCAGTGCCAGCACCTCCGGGACCTCCCAGGCCGGGTCCACAACTGCCGCCCGCCCGGAAGCATGGTCGTGAATCAGGTACACAAAGTTCTCCATCGGCCCGAGTTCCAGTGCATGGATTGAGAAAGGTTCACTTGATATCATAGGCACGCCCCGCCGTCTTTCGCTTGTGATGACTTATAGTATGGTAGATAACACAGCACAGGGACAGCCATAGTATGATCAGCTTCCGGAATCCGGCAGGCGGCATTAGTGGCCGCGCATAAACTCATCCTGCTCCCGTCAGACCCCGACTGTGCTGTCGTCAGGGCCGACCGGCTGGCCACGGAATTACAGGCGATTGGCCTGATCGGCCCACCGCGCAAGCTGCATAACGACATCTACTTCCCCGTCGGCGAACATTTCCTGCAACTCATTATCTTCCTCGGCTGCTCACCGATGATCGAACTGCAACCCCCGTCCGATCCGGTGACACTTGCAGCCGACAGCGCCAACGGGAAATTTTGCCATGTCTTCCTGAGCAGCTCTGAAACCCTGCGATTCAGGTCTGACCCCCATACCCCGGTACCCCGTTGCCCGGCATGCCGCACGCCACAGGCTGACTGGCAATCACGGCTTCAGGCATGGCGGGACGACCCGGTACACAGCGACTGGCACTGCAGGCAATGTGGCGCTACGGGGGACATCACCGGCCTGAGCTTCAGAAAAACTGCCGGTTTCGGACGCAGCTTTGTGGAAATCAGGGGGATATACCCGTCAGAGGCGGTACCCGCCGAGACCCTGTTAAACACCCTGAAATCCTTGACCCATGGTGACTGGTCCACCCTCTATATAAAGGAATGATCCGGCCACACCTGCCGCGACACGGCAGTTGTGTCACAATACAGGCTATCATCTTTGACCAGACGGTAACCCTCATGAATGACAGTACACCCACCAAGGAAGAACGAATTCTGCAGGTCATGCGCCAGGTGCTGACCAAAATTGCCAAGGATACCTACACGCGCCCGGGCCATCGCCACCCGCTGACAGATGAAACCGTGAATGACATCCGGCACTGCCTGGGCCTGATAACGGCCCGGGAAAGTGAACTCAATACTGCTGCCGGACGTGAAATGAATGCCCGTCCGCGCTTTATTGACGAGCCACAATCCTCGGTCGTTGTCCCCCTGACCGTACCCGGCAAAAAAGATAAAGACAAACAGTAATCCCTCCCCCAGTCAGGGCCTGTCCGCCCTCCCTGCAAGCACCTCCGAAACTCCGCCATAGATCCTTTGCGGAAAATTATTGACTATTAATCAACATCTAAGGTTGATTACGGTCACGCCGATACTCCTTTAAGCAGCTTTGCTGCGCATTGCCTGCGTGCCGGGATTACGACCGGGACACGGGGTTAATCGCCAGTATTTCAGCCTGTTAGTAACAACAACGGGGTTGCAAGGAGCGTCCAGAATGGGTACTGGAACACGGGTTAGCGTGCAAAACCAGCAGGGTGACCTGCCCGGCTGGACAACAGCTCAAGCACGCGCACAGTCTCTGTTACAACGCCTGGCAACACCGCTGTACCGGACCAGTCTCGCACTGGTCACCAGTCTGCTCACCGTATTTTCCGTACACGCCACCAACCTCAACGACGCATTACCGGACGACCTGACAGACATGAGTCTCGAGGCCCTGATGAATATCGAGGTCACCTCGGTCTCAAAAAGGCCCCAGAAACAATCGGAAGCCGCTGCCGCCGTCTTCGTCATTACCAATGATGATCTGCGGCGCTGGGGTGTGACCAATATACCCGAGGCACTGCGGCGGGTTCCGGGTATAGATGTAGCACGTATCGATGCCAACAAGTGGGCCATCACCTCGCGCGGCTTCAACAGCCGTTTTGCAAACAAGTTGCTGGTACTGATCGACGGCCGCAGCGTCTATACACCGTTATTTGCCGGCGTCTACTGGGACTCACAGGACGTGGTACTGGAAGATGTTGACCGCATCGAGGTAATCCG
Organism: uncultured Ectothiorhodospiraceae bacterium; assembly: GCA_947258515.1. GTDB lineage: Bacteria > Pseudomonadota > Gammaproteobacteria > UBA9214 > UBA9214 > UBA9214. Next base: position 56,961 of record CAMYIO010000002.1, on the reverse strand, counting down.
CGGACCGGGTGGCACCCTGTGGGGCGCCAATGCCGTCAATGGCGTAATCAATATTATTACGAAAAATGCAGCCGACACCCAGGGTAATCTGGTCTCGGTAGCGGCCGGCAATGTAGTAAATGGCATCGGTAGCGTGCGTCACGGCGGGAAACTCAAAAACGGCGCGGACTATCGTATTTACGCAAAATACTCCAACTATGATGAGGGCTTTAACCCGGCTGGTGCACACGACGACTGGCGCACCGGGCAGATCGGCTTTCGTTCCGACTGGGTCAAAACCGACCGTGACAGCATCACACTCCAGGGGGACTACTACCGGGGCAAGGCCGGCCAGCTGGTCAACATCCCCGGCGGCCCGCCCGGCCCACCGCCCACCACCGTCATCCCGACGGTAAATGACATCGACACCAATGGCGGCAACCTGTTGTTGCGCTGGTCACATGTCCTCGAGAACGCCTCCAACTTTGCCCTGCAGGTCTATTATGACCATGTCGGCCTGGACGGCGCGGTGCTGTTCGAAGACCGCGATACAGTCGATATCGATTTTCAGCATCACTTCAAGTGGCGCAGCGCACACGATATCGTTTGGGGCGTTGACTACCGCCATATACACGACAACACCAGCAACAATCCAGCCTTCAGCCTTGATCCCTCCTCGCGCAGCGTAAACCTGTACAGCATCTTCATCCAGGATGAAGTCAGCCTCAGGGATAATCTGCAGCTCACGGCAGGTATCAAGCTGGAACACAATGACTTCACCAGCTTTGAATACCAGCCGAACGTGCGTCTTGCCTGGTCCGTGGACGAGAGCCAGACCTGGTGGGGTTCAGTGTCGCGCGCCGTACGCACCCCGTCACGCGGTGAACATGACGTCACGCTGCGACTGGTACCACCGCCGGCATCCGATCCGGGTATACCGGTTTATGCACAAGGTAACAGCGATTACGACTCGGAAGACCTGGTCGCCTATGAACTGGGCTATCGATTCAACTACAGGAATCTCTGGTCTGTCGACGTAGCAACGTTTTATAACGACTATAACAAGCTGCGCACGCTTGATCCGGTACCTGATCCGGGACCACCAGCGGCCGTGCTGTTTCCTTTTGACAATAATATGAAAGGCAGAACCTATGGTGCAGAACTTGCCGCCCAGTGGCAGGTACGCACGGGCTGGCGTCTTAATGCGAGCTACACCTGGCTTGATATGCAACTGCGACTGGTCAACGGCAGCACCGATAGCGCCTCTCGAAGTGCCGAACAGTCGAGCCCGGTCAGCAAGGCCGCTATCTGGTCGTCACTTGATTTCGGTAACAGGCTGCAGTTCGACGCCGCCTTGCGCTATGTCGGTGATATCAAGGTCTCGGGTGTTGAAATAGACGGCTACGTGGAAGCCGATCTGCGACTCGGCTGGGAGGCCAGACCCGGTCTGGAACTCTCGATTATTGGCCAGAATCTGCTCGACAGCAGGCATGCTGAATACCTGCCGGACTTCATCAACACCCAACCCACAGAAGTGGAACGCAGCATCTTCGGCAGGATCACCTGGTCTTTCTAGAAACATACTGATGACATCACGACACGACATGTCACTGTTGCACGGCCTGCACCGCCTGGTTCGCTGCCTGCTGACAGTGTTGCTGTTGTCTGTTCCAGCCCATGTCATGTCGGGTGAAACGCAAATTTCGGAGTACCGGGTGAAGACAGCCTTTCTGTATAACTTCTCCCGCTTTGTAACCTGGCCGGAAGCAACGCTACAGGACCGCACGGAGTTCACACTCTGCGTGATCGGAACAGATCCTTTTGGCACAGAGCTGGACAATCTTGCAGGCAAGGCAGTTAAAAAGCAGACGCTGGTGATCAGGCGCCTCAGCAGTCTCACCATGCTTGATGACTGCGAGCTTGTCTATATCGGTGAAAATACCGAGCTCATCGAGGTCCTGTTGCTGCTCAGCGAACAACCGGTACTGACCGTCAGTGACGCAGCCGGCTTCATTGAAGAAGGTGGCATCATCCAGTTCATTCTGGTCCATAACAAGGTCAGGTTCAGGATTAACGCCGGGGCTGCCAATAATGCCGGTCTGAACATCAGTTCGAAATTGCTGTCACTGGCGATCAGCGTAACGGGAGGTAATTAAGGCCTCCTTATGTGGAATCTCCGGGACATATCCATACGCACGAAACTGACAATACTGATTGTCAGTATCAGTAGCGTGTCGCTGTTGCTAGCCAGTATTGCCTTTATTACCAGTGACCGCATCAATACCCAGCAAACTGTCAGCGACAACCTTGGCACGATGGCAGACATCATCGCGGCCAACAGCAGTGCAGCACTGCTGTTCTCCGACCCGGTTGCGGCACAGGAAACGCTCAGTTTCCTCAATTCACAGCAACATATCCAGGCAGCTGCCATCTATGACAGCGATGAGAAGGAATTCGCACACTATATCCAGCCCGGCCTGAACCTGGATTTACCGGCATCCGATCTGCAAAACGAGAACATTCTCTTCTGGAGCGATTATGTCGAGTTGTATACCCGCATATTCTATGAAGGAGACCTTATTGGCTTTATCTACCTGCGCTCGGATATGGAAGCCATTCATGACCGACTGGTGATGTTTCTGGGAATCGTCGCCATTGTATTGCTGGCTTCGCTGCTGGTCACATTCGTACTGGGCGCACAGTTACAACGCATTATCACCGACCCGCTGCTGCGACTATCCGCCATCGCTCGTCAGGTCAGTACCGGGAAAAACTATTCAGTGCGCGTCATCGGCGAAGGCAAGGATGAACTCGGCAACCTGATCACTGATTTCAACACCATGCTGGATGAAATACAGTCGCGTGATAACGAACTCAGGGAGCATCGTCTAAGACTGGAAGAACGTGTCACGCAACGCACCAGGGAACTTGAAAGCGCCAATGCGCTACTCGAACTCTCCAAGGAGCAGGCCGAGTCTGTCGCAAACCGCATGGAGTATCATGCACACCACGATGCACTGACCGGGCTTCCCAACCGGATACTGCTCAATGACCGCATCACCAGCGAACTGGCACATGCACGCCGGCAACAGACCAATGCTGCACTGCTGTTTCTCGACCTTGATCGTTTCAAGATTATTAACGATTCACTGGGGCATGCCGTCGGGGACCAGTTATTGCGTGTCATATCGCGCCGGCTGAACAACTGTGTACGCGAGGAAGACACCGTTGCCCGTCTCGGCGGCGATGAATTCATGGTACTGCTGCCCAGAATCAGCGGCTCCGCCGATGCCGGACGCATCGCAAAGAAAATCATCGAATGCCTGGTTGACCCGATATCCTGTAATGGCCACGAATTGCATATAACCACCAGCATCGGTATCAGCATATTTCCCTATGATGGTACAGATGCAGAGACGCTGATAAAACACGCGGACATCAGTATGTACCGCGCCAAGGAACTCGGCCGTAACAAGGCGATTTACTACACGGCCGAGATGAACGCCGGCTCTCGCAAACAACTGGCCATGGAAACCAACCTGCGAAAGGCTGTTGAAAGAAACCAGCTGCGACTGTTCTATCAACCAAAAGTCGACATCAACAGGAACATGATCGTTGGCGTCGAGGCGCTGCTGCGATGGAAACACCCGACGATGGGTTTTATCAGCCCACTCGACTTCATCCCGGTGGCAGAGGACAGCGGCCTGATTATTCCCATTGGTGAGTGGGTACTTAACACTGCCTTCAGGCAATTGAAGCAATGGCACAACACCGGATTCACCGGTCTCACTGTTGCTGTCAACCTTTCTTCTGCACAGCTCTCGCGACCCGGTTTTGAAGATGTGGTCGCGCAAGCGCTCGGGGAAGCAGGGCTGGATGCCAGGATGACTGAACTCGAGGTTACCGAGAATGTGGCAATGGAAAATATTGACTCGGCCATTACCGTACTGGACAGGCTGAAGTGTATGGGTATCAGTATTGCCATGGATGACTTCGGTACAGGCTATTCATCGCTCAATTACCTGCGCCGCCTGCCAATCGATATCGTAAAGATCGACAAGTCCTTTGTGAGCGAGATCCCCGACAGCACTGATGATGTTACGATTGCACAGGCCATTATTGCCATGGCCCAGAGCCTGAAGCTGTCGCTGGTTGTAGAAGGCGTCGAAAATGTCAGGCAATTGAATTTCTTCAGACAACAGGGTGTTAATATCGTGCAGGGTTATCTGTTCAGCAAACCGGTACCGGCATCAGAACTCCTGAGGATGCTGGAAGCGCAGAACGTGCCCGGCACTGTCAACCTGGTAAAATAATTCCCACGGTAGTGATGATACGTAAATTACTTTTCGTCAGCCTCCTGCTTTACACCCTGCCGGCACTGCCCGCTGTTATCCAGCGCAGTATTTCCATCGACGCCGGTCTGTCCGGCGGTGGCACCAGTGACTGGAAAACACCGACGGACATAACCACCAATCCGGGGCAGTTCTCCAGCGATGCCGAGGGCGACAAGCAGACCGGTACGGCTGCGGACCTGGACTATCAGATTGACAGCAACGGGCGCGACCTCGAATCATTTGCCTATACGTATGACAGTGCCTTTCTGTACCTGTGGATCGAGCGTTTCGCCAGCATCAGCAATACCACCGACTGGTGGTTCTTTTTCGACTCCAGTGGCGGCGCACCCGATGGCCTGATGCAGTCAGGTGAGAAGCTGTTGCGCGTCTCCTGGAAGGGCAACAACGGCGCCACGACTGTGCGCCTGTATGGCTATGTCAGTGCCCGGCCGGGCGGTGACCCCATGACCTGCCCGGCCAGCGGTGTCAATTCCGTCGCCGATGGCTGGTGCCCGGGCGCCGGCAATGCCGATGGCTATAACCTGCCCGGCACCTACGGCACCGAGGTCACACTGCTGGCAGCCAATGGCGACAGTCGGAACCAGAATGGCGGACTTACCTCGGGAGCCCAGGCCGGTGTCGAAATGGAAACCAGAATCTCGTGGGCCGCACTGGGTTTTTCAGGTCCCTCTTCGCTGGGTTTCCACATTGCCTCATCCAATGGCCAGAACATCCCTGTTAGCACCGAAGACAATATGGACGGACCGGGTGGCAATGGCGGCAGCATTTTATTCAGTGACCTGGCAGTCACCAAGACGGCCAGCAGCACGACCGTCAGTTCAGGCAGCAGCTTCAGCTATACCGTGACGATCACCAATAACGGCAGCAGTGACGCAACCGGCGTGGTCCTGAGCGATGTTTTGCCTGCCGGTGTCAGTTATATATCGGCAGCGGCTTCTCACGGCAGTTATAACCCGTCCAACGGTCTCTGGACCGCGGGTACACTGGCGGACCAGGCCGTTGCCACACTGACACTCAGTGTCAAGGCCGACACTGTATCAGCAGTAACCATAGTCACCAATACGGCCGACAGCCTGGCACTGGACCAGCCTGACCCGGTATCCGGCAACGACGCGGACAGTGTCGCAGTCACCATCAACCCGACACCGGAAATACAGACAATCAAATCAGTACAAACCCTTTCTGACCCGGTGAATAACACCAGCAATCCAAAAGCGATACCGGGTGCCGTGATGCAATACACCATCACCTCCAGTAACTCGGGATTCGCGGCAACCGACATGAACTCGGTCACCGTGACCGATTCCATCCCGGCGAATACCGAAATGTTCGTCGGGGACATCACTACCAGTGACTCCGGTCCACTGGCATTCATTGACGGCGGCACCCCGAGCGCACTCGCTTATACGTTTACCGCACTCGGCAACAGCATGGATGATATCGAGTTTTCCAGCGACGGCGGGCTAAGCTACACTTACACCCCGGTACCGGATGCAGATGGCTATGACAGCAATGTCACCCATTTCCGCGGCCTGACAAGCGGTGCGTTTGCAGCCTCAGATGGAATTAACAACCCCGGCTTCAGTTTCCAGTTCCGGGTACGCGTGCTATAGCTGTCAGTCAGCCCCTTACCAGCCTGATTGCGCCGGTAGCAGAGTGCCATAGGGCTGCAAGGGTGGTAACGGGTACGCAGGGGGATAGGCAGTGCCCGGCAATTGCATCTGATTCGGATCTGCCGGGTAATATGCACCAGGTGCCGGTGGGTAGGGTTGCATATAGCGGTCGTGGGGCGAGAACCTGTGGTTGTTATTTCCGAATGAAAAACAAAAAGAAAAGGCCTGTAGCGGAGCCGAACAGGCAAATGCAGCGAGCATGGCTAACAGCAACACAATGCGTCTGGCTCCCCGGTTCATTGCAGATCCTCTGTTACATGAGTTGATACGGCGTTTCGTCTGACAGATTCAGTATCCGTGAAACGATGCTCAGCGCTTCATCGACAAACATGTCCAGGTCACGCCACTGACCGGAATGTCCGATCACCTCGTCACCATCACGCATCATGATGCGCATGACCAGTTCTTCGCCTGCAGCCTGCTCTGCCGTTATATACAAGCCCGGCTCCGGGTCGGAGCCCTGTGCTACTGCCAGAATGTAGCGATAGTCAATTACATCCGGAGTTTCGATATCCCCCAGTACGGTCAGGGTGAATTCACCGTACTTGTAGCGGCGCCGGGGAATGGCCGTTGCAAAAGAAGGTTTACTCACAACTATAGTCCATCCTGTTGACCACGAGGTCTTCACCTTTACGCATCGTATTCAAAAGCACCATCACCCGGCATGACCAGGGTTCGCTGCGGCGCGTGTATTCCACACCTGGCCAGTTTGCCACAGCATGACCGTTTCCGCACTTCTCAGCGGGTTCCAACCGGACAACGCCCGTCCTCAAACATGCCCCGGTTTCCAGCGGCTCAAGTATCGAAACCAGTCAGCTGAGGCATGAACGTGACTTTATCATCAATAACCCCACCGCCTGGGCACAGCCGGATGCCCGGGTTATCATTAAAACAGCAACTGATTATTTTATATGGAAAAACAGAGCGGCCATCGGACAAAGCCAGCCAACTTGCTCTCTATTCCGGCAAGTACTGACAGGACTGTCCGCGATTAAAACGCGGGTTACTGATTGCTGCCGTATCTGTATTCGTAGACAGGCTTCACAAAAGTCCCGGCTATTTACATACAGTCAGCTCAGCTGATGGATACCAGATTACTATCAAGGTTCATGCTTTGATCAAACGTACTACTGTATGTGACAGAACGATTCCGCCCTTGATCTTTTGCCACATATACAGCCTTGTCTGCTGCACCGAGCAGCTCCAGGGCGCTGCTGAATGTTACCCCTTCACCCATAACGGCCATCCCGATTGATGCCGTTACCGTTATTTCGGTGCCATCATGTGCCGGGTGGCGTTTATTACGGAATTTGTTGATTATGCGTTCAGTAACAACACTCGCTGGATTCTGCGGACAGCCCGGCAGTATGATGACAAACTCTTCACCACCATACCGCGCTACAATGTCATCGTTGCGTATACAGGTGCCAAGGATTTCAGCCGAGGCCCGCAGTACCTCATCACCGATCTGGTGCCCATAGGTGTCATTTACATTTTTGAAGTGATCAAGATCGACGAACATCACCACCAGCGGCCAGTCACGGGCCTTGGCCATTTTGAATTCCCGCTCAATCTTTTCGTCCAGATAGGCACGGTTATACAACCCGGTCAGTCCGTCACGCCGGGCCTGCTCTTCCAGCGACCGGGTCCTGGTTTCAAGCATCTGCGTCTCTTCACGGAGTTGTTCCGACTTCTGGATTGTTTGCAGATTGCGCAACAGGAGTGTTTCCTTGGCCTGATCAACCAGGAATTCGGAAAGACTGTAGTCTGCCAGGTCAGTTTCAAATACTGATGCCACTTCCATAAAATCTTCATTCAGTGTCTCAGGCAACCCGGACATGGTTTCATCATCTATCGCAAGACTTTCTTTAATAAGATTAAGTACCGGCAGCAGTGACTGGCCACCATCATCCAGCAGCAATGCATCAGAAAGCAGGCCTGAAACCGCGACACAAATCGCGTGCGAAAAATGTTCACTCTGCCTGTCAACAAACTCCAGGTTATGACTGCCGGCCACCGCATATTGCAGCGTCTCCGGCAGGTTCCATTGCTGCAACAACCAGCCACCAATGGCGGCATGATCAGCACCAATCGCCCGCTTTTCCAGTTCCTGCACCATATTGTGGTCTGACTGGTCAGTATCCAGATTGCTGTAAAAATCGGGTTGAAGTTTGTCGATCGCCAGCATACCGATGTCCTGTAACAGGCCGGCGAGGAACATCTCTTCTCCAGCGCCCATCCCGGCGGCCACGCTTAACCGGCGGGAGCAGGTCGCCGCGGCAAGCGAGCGCTTCCAGAACAAAGTGTAATCAAATCCCTGGCCCGCATTATTATGCATCGAGGACGAGAGAGAGAAGCTGAGCGCCATGGTGAGGGTACCATTGAGACCAAGCAGCATGATGGCCTGACGCAGGTTCTCTGTCTTGCGTCTGATTGCATAGAGTGGTGAGTTGGCAATTCGCAGGATCTTCGCCGTCAGCGCAGGATCCATGCTTACCACGTCAGCGACCTTGGCTATATCGACATCAGGATCCTGGGAAAGATCCAGTATCCGCATGGCAACAGTCGGTGGACTGGGCAGGGTAGTACACTTTTCCAGGTGTACAAGCAATTGTTGATCGAGCAGGAACCCGTCTGGTTCGGCATTTACAGTCATAATCCCATTCCCTTGTATGAATGACGTAAAAATATGTTGGCACAAGCCTCTATCCTGTGGCTTGTTTTCGCAGGCAGTACGCTGTATTGCAGCTCACAACATAATCAACGCCGCCTCTACCTGTATATTTCGTCTAACCCACTGATAACTTTAAAACCTTGCAACTTTTAACAGCGACGCCAACTGTCTACTCCTGCGGGAGTCCACGCCTGTTTTGTGAAGTCGAAACTGCTAGCGCTCGCTGATCCAGGGGTCCTTCAGACCGAGGTCGCCATCAAGAAGGCGGGCATACTCCCGTGCCTCCTCTCTGCTGGTAAATCCCGGTATCCGCAGACGGTAGCGCAGCTTTCCGCCAATCATCACTTCCTGTATCTCTGCCGGAATTTTACGCTCGTGCAGCTTGCTCATCAGCTTCTCGACAGGTTCGAGATGCTCCGAACTAACGACATTCACTACCCATTCACCCGTGACAGGCACCTTGCCGGATTGCGGTAATGCGACTTCAAGCTCGACCGGATCTTCCGCAATCCCTGCGGGACTTTCTGACTGCGCAACCGGTTGCTGCTGCAATCCGGCAACAACCGCCGCCACTTTATCAAACTCGCGATAAAATTCTTTCTGCATCTTTATCAGTTCACCCTGATTTTCGATCCAGTGCTGATTGTTGCCTGCCTTGATATCCGCTATCGCGGCAGTCAATTCCTGTAGCTGCTGCAGGATCAAAGATTGTCTTTCATGGATCTCACCATTGCTGAAATTATCAGACTGTCCCCCGACAGTGACGGACATTGCCGGTTCATCTGTGCCTGCAGATGCCATGCGCCTGCCGGTGTCAGGAATACTATTTTCCGCCAGCAGGTAGGGTGGCTGAACGGGCTGCTCTGTCGCGTGTGAGTCATCGGCCAGTTGCCTGTCACTCCCCCCTGCAATAAATATCAAAGTGGCTGCAAGCACCAGTGTGGCGATAAATATGTAGAAAAACAGGCGCCAGGAAGTGCGCCGCGGTGCCGACCTGCCAGAGATAAGCGCCTCCACATCGAACGGGGCGGTAGTGTCTTTCACATCCCGCTGCCTGTCCGTCTCCCCGGATGACGGGCCTTCATCCTGAATGGTCCCGATAATGCTACTCAGGTTCTTGTTGTGCTCCAGCATAAAAATACCCCCCCGCTCAATAACATCCAGTGCTTGCCGGCCGATTCTCGCATAACCACGCCGGCAATAGCCAGACGGACCGGACTTGCCACCTGCCGTGACCCCGCACCCTTGCCAAGATTTTCAAATGTCTGCCGATAAGTACAGTGAACAATTGCAGATTGAGGTCAACACTCATGGGAATGCTCGAGGATATCAGGCCACTGACACCTGTGCCGTCATCTCCGTCAATTGGCCATCAGCGACCACATCGCATACAGCACGAGGAAAAGCCCAGCGCCCGCGCCCGCGCCGGCAACCGCAGGACGACCAGGAAAACCCGGATACCGACACGAACCATATTGATGAATATGCATAGTCAGCCGGTGACAAGACGCAACGACAGTAACGCTCGGGGTACTTTCTTCCATGATGATGTCATCGCATGAGCGTGATTCATCATTGTTGATTGATGCATCACTCGGGCACAGACTCTACTTTTATCAGCAAACGCGTATGTTCCTCATTTCTGCGTGGCAGGTAGTAGCTACGATTTACAGATTTGTCTTCTTCCAGCAGCAGTGAACCACCGGCATCCAGCCAGTTGCCCAGAGGACCATTTATCGTTGTACGGATATTCAGACGTAAGCCATGACCGTCATAGTCAGGCTGTGCCTGACCATTGAATCGATCCAGTTGCAGCAACACCTCGTTACCCTGCAGTTCTGCCTGCACATAAAACCCGGACACTATTTCATGGTTTTCCACACCAACATTTGACCGCAAGCGCCTGCCGCTCTCTTCCGCCCACAGAAAGCGAACCTGCGGAGAACTGTAGCTGCTTGAATACACAGCTCTCTGTCCTTCAATTACCCGCACCTGCTGAAAACTCCCGGGCGAACGCACACTGTCGGTTCCATATACCCTGGCAGGTGCATGATAGCCGTGCTCAATGCGCCCGACGTCTGTTGTATTGGCCAGCAAGCCCCTGGCCAGGCCGGCATCATCAGTTTGCAGTACTGTAATCAGCAGGGCGTGCTGGTCTTTAGCGATACTGCTACCGGGACCCGCAATGAATGCGGCACCTAGCAATACTGCAATGAAGATTCTGGCATCCATAACGCTGCTATTACATGGTTACGCGACATTACCGGGTTGTATCAGACGTTCGATAAAAAACTCCATCTGGCCCGTTGCAACCTCCGGCATCGGCCACTCGTCCGCTTTCTTTGCCAGCTTTGCGAATTCAATCGCTGAACTGCTGCGCGGAAAGGCCTCCACGACAGCCTGCTGGCGTTGTACTGCCTTGCGCAGGAAGTCATCCCGGGGGATGCAACCCATATAGTTAAGACTCACATCCAGAAAGCGTTGTGCCACCTTGGAGAGCTTCCCGAACAGGTTCCTGCCTTCATAGGCATTATTCGTCATATTTGCAAGAACCTGGAAACGGTAAACCCCATGGTATCGATGCAATATCTTTATTAATGCATAGGCATCAGTCAGTGAAGCGGGCTCATCACAAACAACGACAATCACCTCATGGGCTGCACGTGCATAGGTCACTACACTCTCTGAAATTCCGGCTGCCGTATCCACCAGCAAGACATCCACGTCATGAGTAAATTCACTAAACGCACGAATCAGCCCGCCATGTTCGACAGTGGTGAGATTGAGCATGCTGTTATTTCCCGAGGCCGATGGAATGATCTTCAATCCTGCCGGCCCATCGACAGTAATTTCTTCAAGTGAACACTCCCCGGATACGACATGGGACATGTTCTTGCGACTATTGAGCCCGAGCATCACATCGACATTGGCAAGCCCGAAGTCCGCATCCATCAACATCACCTTCCTGTTTTGCCGTGCCAGCGTAATAGCAAGATTCACGGACACATTGGTCTTGCCAATCCCCCCCTTGCCACCCGTCACAGCTATCACCTTTACCGGACGTGGCTGGATCATACGACGTAGCCCGTCTGCCTGATCCATGGTTTTCTCAGCAATATGCATGAGCATTATTCTCCCCCTCGATAACACCAAGTGCCTGCATCCAGACCTCATCGGACTGGGTATTACCGCAGTCTTTTAGCAGCGCCCCGGCCTGTGCCGCCAGACGCCGAGCACTCGCCTGGTGGAAATCATCAGGCACACGCTGCCCGTCGCCAATATGGGACACGGGAAGATTGTGTTTTATCAAAACTGAAAGTGTACCGCCGAGACTGGTTGTTTCATCAACCTTCGTCAAAATACATCTTTCAGGATTAATACTGGAAAAGGTGCTTACCACCTCATCGTTCACCGCCATGTGACTTGTCGCGGACAGCACCAGATAGCGTTTTATGTCCGCGCCATCGATGTTGAGTGCCGCAAACTGCTCTGACAGTTGCATGGCTCTCTGACTGGTACCCGCGGTATCAATCAGGATCAGCTTGCGATCATTCATCTGGTTGAGGATAACCCGTAACTCCTCCTCGTCACCCGCGATATACACTGGCACGCCAATCAGCTTCCCGTAGGTACGCAGCTGGTCGTGTGCACCAATACGATAGTGATCCATGGTGACCAGCGCCACATGTCGACGTCCATGTCGCAAGGCAAAACGGGCTGCGAGCTTTGCAATTGTGGTGGTCTTGCCGACCCCCGTGGGACCGACCAGCGCAACGACTCCGCCGGTATCCAGCAGATCATCATTTGCAACCGGAAGCATGTTTTCCAGAATGGACAACGACTGCTTCCAGCCATGCTCATCGTCCTGGATGTCTGTCAACTGGTCTGCAATCCGGTTGGCAATGACCGGGTGCAGTCCCAGCGCTATCATCCGCGCCAGCAAGGCCGCGCGATGCGGTTGCAGCCGCTCCATTTCGGACCACACCATCCGCGACAGGGGCACTTCCAGCATGTTACGTAATGCCTTTATCTCACTATGCACGCCTTGCAGTGAAAGAGTTTCAGGACCTTCAGGTTTGCCTGCGGCACATTCAGGCCGCCTGGCAACCACGGCGGCGGCTTTATCGGGTGCCTTGTCAGTGACAGACGCGGCCTCGGTCGAGACAGGTGTACTGGAGAGCAAATCATCTTCGTAGTCAACCGCCGCGATTATCTCGACACCCTCTGCAACCTTGCGATTGGAAAGAATCAGCGCATCCGGGCCCAGCACATCATTGACCTGTACCATTGCCTGGTGCGATCCAGCGGCAATAAAACGTTTCATTTTCATAATTTGCTACCTCCTTGTAACAAAATACTGCGGTCTGTTGCATTCCTCTTCAGCTGGCCATTGCATAGGCCTCACCGCCGATTGTTGCCACGATCCTGACCTGCTTGTTCTCGGGCAACTCGTTGTAGGCAAGAACATTGAGTCCGCAAACCGTGCCGCGTATAAACTCTGCCAGCCATTGCCGCAATTGCGGGGACACCAGTAATACCGCTGACTGCCCTTTCGCTTCCTGCTGCCGGGTATTTTCCAGCAGCGATTGCAACATCGTCTCGGCAAGCCCGGGTTCCATTCCAGGGCCATTGCCATGACTACCCTCTATAGATTTAAGCAATAACTGTTCCAACTTGGGATCCAGCGCCATCGCGTCCAGATTGTCCTCCATGCCATTGATTTTCTGGTAAATCATGCGTGACAACTTGACCCGCACTGCGGCCGTCAACAAGTCGGGATCCTGACTCCTGGGGGCCTGCTCCGCCAATGTTTCGGCGATGGTGCGCAAGTCACGTATCGGCACACCCTCCATTAACAAATTCTGCAGCACCTTCACGACCACCCCGAGTGACAGCGTTTTCGGCACCAGGTTTTCAACCAGCTTCGGTGAGGTCTTGGCAAGCATATCCAGCAGTTGCTGCACGCTTTCATGGCCAAGCAACTCATGCGCATGTTGCTGCAGCAGGCTGCTCAAATGGGTTGCCACCACGGTACTTGCATCAACCACGGTATAACCGAGCGTCTGTGCCTCGTCTCGCTGGGCGGCATCAATCCACACCGCTTCCAGCCCGAAGGCAGGGTCCTTGACGGCAAGCCCCTCCAGTTTGCCAAAGACCTGTCCGGGATTAATGGCCAGTTCCTTCTCGAGATGTATCTGCGCCTCGCCCACCGGAACACCCATCAGGTTAATAACATAAGCGCCCGGCTCCAGGTCCAGGTTATCCCGGATATGTACCGGATCGATCAGGAATCCGAGTTCCTGTGAAAGCTTTCTGCGCACACCCTTGATGCGGGACATCAGTTGACCGCCCTGTTTCTTGTCCACCAGCGGAATCAGGCGATAACCGACTTCAAGACCAATGACATCAACCGGCAAGACATCATCCCAGCCGAGCTCTCTCGAGTGCTCATCGGCAACCGGCTGTTGCTGCTCCCTGGTGTTTGCCGTCGCAGCCTGTTTCTGCTTAACGATGAGAAAATAGGCTATGCCACCAATCACGGCCGCGAGTGTCAGGAATACCGCGTTGGGCATACCGGGGACCAGCCCGAGTATCCCGATCACACCGGCCGTAATAGCCAATGCCCGCGGGTGCCGGGTCAGCTGGTTGATGAATTGCTGCCCCATATCCTGTGCAGCAGAGACGCGCGTTACCATGATGGCCGCTGCAGTTGACAGTACCAGTGACGGAATCTGGGCAACCAGGCCATCACCAATCGTCAACAAGGTATAGAAATGGGCGGCATCCGCCATCGACAATCCGTGCTGCAGCGTACCAACTGCAAAACCGCCGATTATATTGATGAACAATATCAATAGTCCGGCGATAGCATCACCGCGGACAAACTTGCTGGCACCATCCATGGCACCGTAGAAGTCGGCTTCCTGGGTAACCTCCTCACGCCGCGTCCGTGCCTGGTCCTGGTCAATAAGACCTGAATTCAGATCGGCGTCAATCGCCATTTGCTTGCCGGGCATGGCATCCAGGGTAAAACGGGCACTGACTTCCGCGATACGACCGGCGCCCTTGGTCACAACAACAAAGTTGATAATCACCAGAATGGCAAAGACGATCAGGCCGACGGCATAGTTACCCCCCACGACGAACTCACCGAAGGCCTGGATGACACGCCCGGCGGCATCCCCCCCTTCATGACCGTTCAGCATGATGACGCGGGTAGATGCGACATTGAGCGACAGCCGCAGCAGCGTGGCCACCAGCAATACTGCCGGGAAGATGGCAAATTCAAGGGGTTTCAGGGTATACACCGCCACCAGCAGAACAATCAGCCCCAGCGCGATGTTAAACGTAAATACCAGGTCCAGCACCGGCGTCGGCAGCGGCAATATCATCATGCCGAGCATCATCACCAGTAACAGGGGTGTACCCAGCCCGATCAGCATCCGGGGACTGAACCTTTCAAATCTCGCCATCGTATCCATCATGTCACCTTCTCTACGTCCTGTATTAACGATCTCTCAATAGTTCATCGGGTACCGGCAGATCCACCGGCAGCGCCGGCACTTCACGTCCTGTTGTCTGCATACTCTTCAGCTGGTAGATATAAGCCAGCACCTGTGCGACAGCCACATATAATCCGGCAGGTATCTCCTGGCCAATGTCGGTATTGAAATACAGTGCCCGCGTCAGCGGCGGGACCTCTACAATCGCGACGTCGTTGGCAGCGGCAATCTTGCGGATCTGGGCAGCTATCAGATCCGCACCCTTGGCTACAACAGTGGGCGCCCCGCTGCCCTCCTTGTCATAACGCAGTGCAACTGCATAATGTGTCGGGTTGGTTACGACCACATCAGCATCAGGAATAGCCTCCATCATGCGTTGCTGAGCCATCTGTCGCTGTATCGCCCGAATACGACTCTTGGTTTCCGGGCTGCCATCCGTTTGTTTCTGCTCATCCTTTATCTCCTGCTTCGTCATCTTCAGCTTATTGGCATTATCCCAGAGCTGGAAAGGCACATCGACAGCGGCAATCAGGATGAGCACAGAACTCACTGCAATAAAGGACCAGCCGACGATATGCGCTGTGTGCGCGAGACCGTTGCGCAACGGTTCAGTACCGAGCATGAAAATATCACCCGCTCGCTGATTGAGAAGAATGGCCGAGGCAATTGCAACCACGGCGAACTTGGCAAACGCCTTGAGTCCCTCTACAGGTGCACGACGTGAAAACATGCGGCCAAACCCCTTGGCCGGGTTCAGCTTCCCCCAGTTGGGCACGATAGCCTTGGGACTGAATGACCATCCGCCGAGCGCCATCGGTGCCAGCAGGGCGGCAATAAACAGCACGCCGAGCAAAGGCGAGAAAGCCAGCAACGCATCCGCGAGTGCCCGCCCCAGGTGGTACTGCAGCTGTGCTGGATCAAACAGCACATCACGTGACAGCATAAAACCCGAATACATCTGGCGTACCATGCCACTCAACATCGACTCACTGAAAACCAGCAGCCCGCCGGAGGACGCCAGCAACAGGATCAGGCTATTCAGATCACGGGATCGTGCAATTTGTCCTTTTTCACGCGAGTCGCGCAGTCGTTTGGGGGTTGCCTGTTCGGTTTTCTCCTGTCCGGAAGTCTGTGACATACTTCAGCCTCCGGAGACCAGCAAGCCGATCAATTCAAATGCATCCTGCAGAAGCTCTTCCAGCTGGGGTGTAATCCCGGGCAGGCTCAGCAGGATCACAACGAAACCGGCAGCCATCATGACCGGAAAACCAACACCGAAAATATTGAGCTGCGGTGCCGCACGACTCATAACGCCAAAAGCGAGGTTGACGACCAGCAGCGCCGTCATGGCCGTCAGTGCTATCAGCACGGCTCCGGCAAACATGCGGCTGCCCCAGTTTACAAGCGCCCAGAGCCCTTCACGTGACAGACCATCAATACCGACGGGCAGCGTTTGAAAACTGTCGACCAGCACCTGGATAATGAGCAGGTGGCCGTTCAGGGCAAGGAATATCAGGGTGGCCAGTGTCAGGTAGTACTGGGCAACGACGGGAACCTGGACACCATTCTGGGGATCGACCGCGGTAGCAAAACCGAGCCCCATACCCATTGACATACTCTGTGCTGCAATCACCAGTGCTGAAAATACCATTTGCAGAGTGAATCCCATTGCCAGCCCAATCAGGACCTGCTGCACGGTGACCATGAGTCCTTCGGCACTCAGGGGATTGATCATCACTGCCTCGGAATAGACCATTGGAGACAGCACCCATGCCAGGATCATTGCCAGGGCGAGCCGTACGCGAACAGGGACCATACGTGCACCGAATACCGGTGCGGCCATCAGCATGGCACCTATGCGTATAAACGGCCATAGCAATGAGCCGACCCATCCGCTCAATTCAACGCTGGTGAGGCTGATCATGGTGTCTGTTATCCCTGGACTGGCAACTAGCTGATCAGCGCCGGAATGCTTTCAAAAAGCCTTTCCGTAAAATTCACCACCAGGTGAATCATCCATGGACCAAGCAACATCAGCGCCAGCGCCATCACAGCAAGCTTGGGAATAAAACTGAGTGTCATTTCCTGAATTTGTGTGGCGGCCTGGAACATACCGATTAACAACCCTACAACCAGCGCGGAACCCAGCAATGGCGCCGCCATCAGGGCAGTTATCTTCATTGCCTCCTGGCCTATCAGAACTACACTTTCCGGTGTCATTTCATGCCTCCGTGCATAGCGCCACCGCTGTTACTCCCGGTTACGTAAAGAAACTGGTGGCCAGCGTTCCCATCACCAGTGCCCAGCCATCTACCAGCACAAACAGCATGATTTTAAATGGCAGTGAAATGATCATGGGCGACAGCATCATCATGCCCATGGACATCAGCACACTCGCGACAACAAGATCAATCACAAGAAAAGGTATCAGCATCAGAAAACCGATCTGGAAAGCAGTCTTCAGCTCGCTGGTTACATAGGCAGGGACCAGCAATGTAAAAGGTATGGTTTCCGGTGAGGCCAGGTCCGTTTGCGGAAACTGCCCGATATCGGAAAACATGCCCAGATCAGACTCGCGTGTCTGTTCAAGCATAAATTCCCGCAGCGGCTGCACCCCCTGTTCAAGTGCCTGCTGCGGCCCGATCTCTTCAGCCAGGTAGGGCTCGACACCTGCCTCGTAAATATCCTCAAACACCGGCGCCATGATAAATGCGGAAAGAAACAGCGCCAGGCCTACAAGAATCTGGTTTGAAGGCGTTTGCGCAGTACCCAGCGCCTGGCGCAGTATCGCCAGCACAATGATGATCCGCGTGAAGGAGGTCATGGTGATGAGCGCCGCCGGCAGCAGGGAGAGTGCCGTCATCAGAGCCAGCACCTGCATACTCAGGGTATAGGTCTCACCACCGCCAGCTACCGGCGTCACCGTCACTGCTGCCATGCCCGGCGCACCCAGTGCCAATCCGCAGGGTAGAAAAAGCAGCACCGACATGAACATCAGCTGGTGGAATTTCACTGTTGTTGCTCCTTTACAAGTGCTTCCCTGAGACGTGTTGCAAAACTCCCCGTAATTTCTCTTGCGGCCTCCGTCACCACGGGCTTTTCAAGCACATGTACTGCTTCTACCCTGCCGGGTGCCACACCCAGCAGCACCTGGGTATCACCCACCTGTACCAGGACAATCCGTTCCCGGGTGCTCAGGGCCATACCATCAATCATGCGTAAAGTACCTTTTGCTGATGACTGCAAGCGACCGAAGCGCTTGATCATCCAGGTAACGACGACGACAGAGACCAGCACGACAAGCAGCCCGGTCGCTGACTGTGCAAGAAAACCGCTTCCCATGACATCACCAGACAGTCCCGCCGCTGACAAACCACGGGGTTTTTCTGCTGCCTGCACAACCGGCGGACAAAGTGTCGCGAGCAAACAGCTCGCTGAAGCCAGCATGGATTGTGTTATATCTTTATCGATAATAAGCATGGCAGAGGCACCGTTTACCTGAGAGTCTGGACTCGATCAACCGGACTGATGACATCATTGAGGCGCACACCGAATTTATCGTTGACCACCACAACCTCACCGCGCGCCACCAGTGTGCCATTCACCAGCACATCGAGTGGTTCACCGGCCATCCGGTCCAGTTCAACGACTGAACCCTTGGTCAATTGCAGCAGGTCCTGGATGCTGACCCGGGTGCGTCCGATTTCCATTGATAGCGTCACGGGAATATCCAGGATGACATCCAGGTTGGTATCACCCGTCTTGTTAGCTGTTTCAGGATCACGCTGTTTTTCATCAAACGCGGCCGGCTGATAATTCTCTCCCCCCGCCTGCTCCTGCCCGGCGTCTGCAGCGGCCTGCCCGTTGCCGGTAACAGACGAAGAATCATCCACCGTTGCCCCGGTTACTGTTTCATCTGTTTCCATCGTCTCGTTCTCTTCACTCATGACAATCTCCTGGAATGTACGGTGCTATCTCTCTTCCTGGGTACTCAGTCTGCTGATAATCTTCACTGCATTGTGCTCGTTGTGCACACCGAAGTGACCATGAAACATGTCTACATCATCAACTGTCAGGGTTACCTGTTCGGGCATTGTTACCGGTATCACATCACCGGCCTTCAAGTTAAAGATGTCGCGCAGACTGACCTCGGTGTCCGCAATAGTGCCGTGCATTTCTACGGTCGCCTCCTGAATCTTGTGTTTCAGATTGGTTAGCCATATTTTCTCGATATCAAGCTTGCTCTTCTGCCTGCCACCGTCCAGCAAACCGCGCACGGGATCAATCATGGAGTACGGGAAACAGACATGAAATTCGCCGCCAACCTCACCGAATCTCACATGAAAACTGGAAACAACCATCATCTCCCGCGACGTGGCCATGCAGGAAAATTGCGGATTTGACTCGGACTTCACGTAGTTGAATTCAACAGCAAGCACCTGCTCCCATGCATCCTTCAAGGCCTGGAAGATCCCGTCCAGGACAAGCCGCGTAACCCGTGTCTCCGTCGGAGTAAAGTCACGCCCCTCTACCTTGCCTTGCTGCTGACAATTTCCACCGAAATAGATATCAACAATTGAATAGACGAGGTGAGGATTAAAGACAAACAGCGCCTCACCCGGCAGAGGGTCAACATGCACAAAATTCAGGCTCGCCGGAATATCAAGCCCGTGGATATAGTCGGATATCCTCACGGTTTTCAGTTCTCCGCTCGATACATCGACAGGCCGCTTCAGCATTTCCTCGAAGCCGCCCTGCAGATAGCGAATAAAGCGTTCGTTTATCTTTTCCAGAACCGGCAAGCGCCCACGTACGATGCGATCCTGGCTGGTCAGGTCATAGGGCACCACCTCACCGCTCGGCACCGCGGGCTGCCCGTCCACTTCACCGGAACTGACACCCGCCATCAGTGCATCCTTCTCTTCTACTGACAAGACCTCACCGGGAGCGACTTCATCGGGAGCAGCTTGTTCAGACACTGTTTCGTTGTTATCCATGGCAGTTACTGCATGACAAGGTTGGTAAAATAAACAGCCTCAATACCAGGGCTACCGGTGTTTTCAATCAGCACGCCCTGTATTGCGGCAAGCACTTCCTTGCGCAACTGTTCCTTGCCATCCGTATCCAGCAGGCTGGTCTCGCTCTTGCTGCTCAAGAGAATAATGATGCTGTCGCGAATTGCGGGCATATGGAGCTGGACGGCCTCTATCACGTCATCATCACGCGCCATCACTTCTATGGAGAGTTTCAGAAACCTGACCGTCTTTGGATCCTGAAAGGCCACAACGAAGTCAGGATCAAGGCCTTGATAAATGGGGTCTGCCGCCTTCGGCAGCTTTTCAGCGGTTTCATCCCCCGCCTGTTCATCTGCAGGAGGGTCATCCTTCAAAAACAGCATCGTGCCTACCCCGATACCGGCAAGCAACAACACACCCACTGCGATAAGAATGATTTTCTTCATAAGCTTCCCTGCTTAACGTTGAGACTATCCTTAGTCCAATCGATACGCTTGAGAGATGAGCATCGATACCTGTGCTAAGCAAAGCAATACTTATGCCATATTATTTATTTCATGTATTACAATGGGTTATATTTTCCATATTGACGTGAGTCATTTTTATGACAACGCTGCCCGCATGGGGACGTCGATTTACCGTCACTTACAGGCGGCAAAAACCAGGGCCACTGGAGACTGTCATCCGACAGGTCGGGTAACTCCAGCATGATTTCAGCAAACGATCAGGAAGCTCGCAAGACAGGAGCGGACGGCATCCGGATTATGACAGCATGCGAAAGCGTGCCTGACGAACACCAAGCGGGTGCAGCGGGTAAACAATCAGTCGGACCGTAAACGCTCTGCCAATATTTTATGCGTAGTCGTCGACCAGGCCTTGCATAGGTATCGTCATCCGTCGCAGTTCTGAAGCGGAGACAGCCTCGCTGGCGCCAGCGTCATCCTTCGCAACAGCGGATCCTTGCCCGAAACCGCTCTCGTGCTGGCCATCCCTGCGTGACTTGCCCTGCTGTGACACATTGACATTGACAAGATTCAGGCCATTTTCAGCGAGCATTTCACGCAAGCGGGGTATGGAAGACTCCAGCGCATCCCGCACCATTGACTGCTGGCTTGTGAAGGTAATGCTTGCCTTATCGCCGTCCATAGTGACCGCCATCTCCATTGGACCCAGGTGTTGTGGATTTAGCCGCAAACTGGCGGTACTGATTTTCTGGGAAACGAACCACGTAACCTGTTGCCCCACCGCCTCGCCCCAGCCCGGCTGACCAACAGCCACCGGTACTCTTGCCGAAGGCATGGTCACAGCACTGTCTGACAAGGTCTGCAGGAAAGGTACTGCGCCCGCCTCCGCGCTGCTGGCAGCGAGCAACGGGTTGCTTGCAGCCTGCTGGTTCGATTGCTGCTGCATGAATTGTTTCAAATTACTGTTAGAGGCCTGGTTTGCGACAGCCAGATGCAGCGCCTCGCGCACGGCACCGGCAAGCGGCTCTGTATCAGCCAGGGGACGGCCGGTCTCAGCAATCACCGGCAAAGTATCAGGAGCAACTCTTGCCCCGGCAGCATCAAGAACAACATCCTGCCGTAGCTGCATGCCTGGTACAGTCAAACCGCCGGTCTGCATCATGGCAGGCAGTGGCGTACTCCCCATGTGAGCCTGCACCTGCACCTGCACCTGCAGCTGCTGCTGCAGCGGCTGCCCTGCCATTGCAGCAGACACCGGCACCCCGGAATTCAGTGGCTGTCCTTCGATGGCCGCCACATCCGACACAGGGGCAACTTGCGGGAGCGCCAGAACGGTCGGTTGCCCAGACTGATCCACCCCCGCCACCGTCAAGAGATCATCAATAACGACCGCTTTACCGGGTAGACCCGTTTGATCTGCCGCAGCGGGTGAACCCCCGGCCGCCCCTTGCTGACCATCATTAAGTGCCTGCGGTGCCGGCAATGTGTTGCCGCTATCGGGCAAGGACTGGCCATCATCAGCGCCGACCTGCTCACCCTTGTTCTGCGACAGGATGCTGGAGAATGAGCTATCGCCATCCTCGCTTCGGCCACTGTTAACCCCACCCTGGCTGGTTAAAGTAAGATGACCAGACGCTTCAAGTACCTGTATAGGCTCGTTCATACGCCGGTAAACCCTCTTGAGAATTGGTTACATGTTCAAGTGTCAATACACTTGTAATGAGTTATAGCAATACCCATGCCAGCTTTATCATGCTGACGGTATTTCTAGCTCTCCTGCCTGCATGTGAGGCGGCGTGCATGTTCATCGCCCTCCTGCTGCTCACGCCGTGATTGCTCACGTCGATCGGCCTGCTGGTAGCGGCTGACTACTGAATCTATCGCCTTCGCGCGTTGTTGCTTCTCTATCCATACTCGCTTGCTGGCCGCAAACCGGGCACCCGCGTTGTCCAGATTTTCCTGTTGCTGTCCTATTGCCTTGTTGAGACGCTCCAGGAACACACTGTAGTCCTTCATCTGGCTTGCATTGACTCCCTTATGGCCCTTTTGGCGCAAGCCGTTAGCATAATCATCCCGGTAGCCAAGTAACTCATCCAGCTGCAGTCGCATAGCCATGACTATTCGATTACATTCAGCAACACTTTTCGCGGCAGCATCTGCCTGTTGCTGTGCTGCCTCGGCCACAGGCTGCATTCTCTTGTATGAACTCATACCGCATTCCCCTCTGTTATTGTCTCGCCACCACCCTCGGCAGGCAGCAACAGCTCACACAGCTGATCAAGGCTCTCCTCGAACACAATTCCCTGACTGTTACCCTGCCTCAGAAACTCGAGGAGGCGCGGCTGATAGGCGATTGCCTCATCTATCCTCGGATCACTGCCATTCTGGTATGCACCAACCGCTATAAGGTCCTTGTTTTGCTGGTAGGTCGAGTAGAGCTGCCTGAAACGTTGTGCTGCCTGCAGATGGACGGGCTCTGCAATGTCGTGCATGACGCGGCTAATCGATGACTCAACATCAATCGCCGGGTAAAGACCGGTTTCGGCAATATCCCGTGACAGTACCAGGTGGCCATCAAGCGTGGCACGGGCCGCGTCGGCAATGGGATCATTCTGATCATCGCCCTCCGCGAGCACGGTATAAAAAGCCGTGATCGAGCCACTCCCCCTGTCACCATTACCCACCCGTTCCACCAGCTGGGACAGCTTGGCGAACACCGATGGCGGGTAACCCTTGGTTGCCGGCGGCTCACCAATCGCAAGGCCTATCTCGCGCTGCGCCTGTGAAAAACGCGTCAGCGAATCCATCAATAACAGCACCTTCATGCCACGATCACGGAAATATTCAGCAATCGACGTCGTTAGCCACGCACCGTGCATACGCATTAACGGCGGCTGATCTGCGGGTGCAGCAACCACCACGGCACGCGCCAGGCCTTCCTCACCGAGGATGTTTTCGACAAATTCCTTGACCTCACGTCCACGCTCTCCGATGAGGCCGACAACAATGACATCCGCGGCTGTATAACGCGTCATCATGCCAAGCAGCACACTCTTGCCGACGCCACTTCCTGCAAACAGACCCATGCGCTGCCCGCGACCGACAGTCAGCAGCGCATTAATAGAACGCACACCCACATCCAGTGTCTCGGTAATTGATTGACGCGCCAGCGGATTAATCGGACGGCCCGTCAAGGGCACGCGCGCATCCGCAACAATGGGGCCCTTGCCGTCAAGCGGTCGTCCGGAGGCATCCACTACCCGGCCCAGCAAGCCATCGCCGACGACTGCTTCGCACACATGACTTGAGGGCACAACACGGGCATTGGGCGTCAGTCCATGGATATCCCCGGTCGGCATAAGAATGGTATTCTCACCGGAGAAACCAACCACCTCGGCCTCGATGCGGTTACCATTCGATGCCAGCACATCACATCGCGCACCCACCGGCGCGTGACAACCAACCGCCTCCAGGGTCAGCCCTACCATACGAACCAGCTTACCCTCCACGACCAGTGGCACAGCGGTGTCGAGACGTTTGCGGTATCCGGCGAGCCGCTTTGCCCAGAGCACTCCACGCTGTGCGGATGGAATACCGGGTGCCGTGTTCATTGCTGTGCATCCTTGTCATCGTCACCGCCAACAAGTGAGTTGACAATATTATCAAGACGCGTCTCCAGGGTTGCATCAACCTGTGAAGTTTCGGTGCTTACACGACAACCACCCCGGCCAACTGAAACATCCTCGATGACATGCCACGGTGTTGTGCTGTCTGCTGCCGGCAGAATATCGTGAACAAGTTGTACATCATCCGGGTGCAGGTATAACTGCAAATGGCGTGAAGCACTCGGTAGCATCGCGACCGTTTTATGCACGATTGACAGAATCTGCTCGGGATTCTCCCTGATTTCATTGCCTGCCAGCTGGCGTACAATCGTGAATACCAGTCCAAGCAACTCCTCCTCCACCTGCTCATCCAGTTCTTCAAACGGACGTGTCAGTGCACAGAGAAGCTGCTCAAGTTGTCGGGCCTGATCTGCCAGAGCCTGCCTGCCGGCATCCAGCCCATCCTGGCGGCCACGCTCGAAACCTTCCTGGTAAGCCTGCTGCTGCAGTTTTTCCATTTCCCCCGGAGTCATCGGGCCTGAATGACCGGTGCCGGACTCACCCAGTTCGGGGAGGTCCCAGCGCTGGAATTTATCCACATTATCTCCTTCCATGACACTAGACATATTCGTCACCGCCCTTGCCACCCAGCACGAGTTCTCCGGACTCGGCCATACGTTGAGCAACCACGAGGATCTCCTTCTGCGCCTCCTGTACTTCACTCAGCTTCACTGGACCCTTGGTTTCCAGATCATCGCGCAACATCTCGGCTGCGCGTTTGGACATATTCGCGAAAATCTTTTCACTGATCTCGTCATCAGCACTCTTGAGTGCAATGACCAGCGTCTCGGATGACACTTCACGCAGCAATGCCTGAATACCGCGGCCATCAACATCCTTCAGGTTCTCGAATACAAACATCAATTCGGATATTTCCTGACCGAGGGCTTCATCCAGTTCGGTGATGCCCCTGGAAAGCTCGGCCTCATCCTTTTTTCCGAGATAGTTCAGCAAGTCGGCCACTGTTTTCGTGCCGCCCGCAGTGGATGGTTTATCTCCACCCGAGGAATTGAACTGTTTTGCAAGTATCTCATCGAGTTCCTTCAGTGCAGACGGATGAATCGTATCCATCCGTGCAACACGCATCAGGATATCGACACGATTATCATCCGGGAGCTGCTTCAGGACCGCAGCCGCCTGGTCTGAATCAAGCTGCGACAGGACGATGGCGATAATCTGCGGATGCTCCTTCCTGATGACATCGGCAACCGCATGCGGGTCCATCCATTTCAGTGTTTCCAGCCCCTTGGAGCTGTTTCCCTCAAGCACATAATTCAGCAAATTACCCGCCTTTTCCGCCCCAAAAGCCTGTTCCAGCACATTCGTTACAAACTGATCGGAACTCACAGCCAGCGAGGTCTCGCCACTTGCATCTGCAACAAAATTACCCAATACCTTGCCAACCTGCTTGCCTGCACCACCGGATAACGAGGACATGGCAGCGCTGACCTTTTGCACCTCACGCGGATCCATGTTCCTGAGAATGCTGGCAGCATGCTCTTCGCCCAGGCTTAGAAGCAGCACCGCGGCACTTTCAGTGCCACTCAGCGTATTGTCCTTATCAGCCATCAGCGGCAACCCATTGCTTTATCACTTTCGCTCCCTGTTGCGGATTTTTTGCGACCAGCTCTCTGGCCATTGCAAACTGCTGTTCCTGCGACAGTTGCTGGGCAGCCGGCTGATTACCGAGACTGAGCTGGTCCGGTGCAAGTGACGACTGATCGGCCGCAAGTCCGTGTGGCAAGGCAGCGGCACCTGGTGTGATGCTTGCCAGACTACGCAACGAAGGTTTCAGGACACCGAAGACCAGCAGTAAAACCATCAAGCCACCGAGTCCCTTCTTGCCGATATCCCACAGCCAGGCCTGTTCCCATACCGGTGCCTCGGGTGCGGGCTCCATTTCCTCGATAACCTTGAATGAAATATTGCTGACATTAACACTGTCGTTGCGTTCGGCATCATAGCCAACCGCATCCTTGACCAGGGCCGTTATGCGCGCCATTTCGTCTTCAGCAAGTGGTACACGTTCCAGGGTACCGTCTTCCCCGGGCTGCTCGTTGTAATCAACGACCACCGCCACAGACAAGCGCTGTACTTCCCCGGGCGCAGTACGTGAGTGGCTGACACTGTGATCCAGTTCATAATTACGTGTTGAATGACTGCTGCTGTTAACAGCTGTGCCGGTTTCAACCGTACCCTTTACCTTCCCTGTCGTGCCAGCCGCCGGGGGCTGGTTACTGAGCGCACCCGGCACACCGGAAACACCGCTGCCGCTGGTCTTTTCCTCTGTGATTTCCTCGCTGCGAACCGCCCTGTTATCAGGCTGATAACTTTCGGTAGTTGTTTCCACCATGGTGAAATCGATATCCGCTACGACCTGCGCGCGAACACCATCCATACCCAGGATCGGGACAAGAATGTCCTTGATACGCTGGACATAGAGCGATTCAAGGCTACGTGTATAGGCCAGCTGACTGGATGTAGCCCCGACACCACTGGAGCCGCTGTTCGTGAGCAGCCGTCCTTTCTGGTCGACAACCGTGACATTGTCTTCCTCCAGACCCGGAATACTGGCAGCCACCAGGTGCACGATCCCCGTGATGATTTCCTCGTCGAGACGGGCGCCAGAATAAAGATTCAGTACCACCGAGGCACGCGTCTTGCTCTTGTCACGGACGAAAACCGACTGCTTCGGAATGGCAAGATGTACGCGTACACTCTCGACGCTTTGTAATTTTGCGATGGTCCTCGCCAGCTCGCCTTCTATAGCACGGTTATAGCGGGCTGCTTCCATAAAGCGACTGGTTCCAAAACTACTGGTTTTTTCAAACAGCTCGAAGCCACTGCCATCACCTCTCGGCAGCCCCCTGGCTGCCAGTTTCAAACGTGCCTCGTGGACCTCGCTGCCGGGCACGGTAATTGCCCCTGATCCGGGCTCGATACGATAGGGTATACCGGCCTGTTCGAGTGACTCGGCAACCTGTGAAGCATCCGCGTCTGACAAGCCCGCGTATAACATGCTGTAATCCGGCGTTTGCGACCAGAGCACGACGTAAAATCCCAGCGCCACACTTGCCGCCAGACCGACCATCAAACCGAGCTGCCGCACCACGGGTAGTGCGTTAAAACCTCTCGACTGCGCTGCCAATTTTTCTGTGTTTATAAGTGCCATGTGCAAAAACCTTTTTCAATTGAGTTAATCAATATCAAACGGGCATATTCATTATTTCCTGGTAGGCCGATATCAGTTTGTTCCGTACCTGAGTCAAGGCATGGAAGGCCAGACTGGATTTTTCCTGGGCAATCATCACCTGCGCCAGATCCACATTCGGGTCTTCCGCCTCAAAAGCCGTTGCCAGGCTCCCGGCTGTCTGCTGAATTTCATTCACCTTGTTAAGCGATTCCTGTAACAGGCCGGCAAAATCCGGCCGCTCGGCGCCATCTTTTGCCGCTGTTGCAGCGGGGCCCTGTGCCATTGATGACATGGCACGTATCTGGCTCAACACAGATTCAATTCCGTTTTCACTCATGGCTGCTACCCGTCACTGATAACCACTTCGTATGCATTATGCATTTACACATCCCCCATACCTGCCGACCGGGGGATCTCCATTCCCGCGTCACGCAAGCGTGCCAGCTTGTATCTGAGCGTTCGCGGACTTATTCCCAGTTGATTTGCCACATCCTTGCGGCTGCCATTGCCGGCTTTCAGTGCAGCAAGGATAAGTTCCCGCTCCTTGACCTTGAGATCCTGCTCCAGCAAGCGGCCCGTATTCTGTTCGCTATCAACCGCGGTTGCAGCTTCCCGCGTTTCGGATACTGGCAGTTCTATCACCTCGTCAAGGCAGATATCGGATTCTTCTATGCAGTCTCCCGTCTTGAGGATTAATGCCCGCTGGACAACATTTTCCAGCTCACGCACATTGCCGGGCCAGGCATGCGACCGCAGGTACTGTTGTGCCTCACGGGTAAATTCCGGACCGCCAGCATCCCGCTCATGACGACAGGCAAGCAGCTGTGCCAGGGGCACAATATCCCCCGGTCTGTCACGCAGGGCCGGTATAATCAAGGGAAAGACATTAAGACGGTAGAAAAGATCCTGTCGAAAACGACCATTGCTTACCGCTTTACGCATACAACGGTTAGTCGTTGCGAGAATACGAATATCAAGGGGGATCGAGTCCTTGCCACCCAGACGCTCAACCTCCCGTTCCTGCAACACACGCAGGAGTTTTGCCTGCAATCCAAGCTCCATCTCGGTAATTTCATCAAGCAGCAGCGTGCCTCCCTGTGCTTGCTCAAACTTTCCTGAACAGGATTTATAGGCACCGGTAAAGGCGCCCTTTTCGTATCCAAAGAGGACGGCTTCAAGCATATTCTCGGGGATTGCGGCACAGTTGATGGCCACAAAGGGACCCTCTGCCCGTTCCGAATGTTCATGAATGAAGCGTGCAAGAACTTCCTTACCCGTGCCGGACTCACCGCTAATCATCACGGTTACATCCGAAGCCGCTACGCGTCGCGACAGCGTGACCAGTTCCCTGGTACGCTTGTCCCTGGCGATCAGCCCGGTTTTCAGTACCTGTGACACAGGCTTGTCCATCAAACGACCTCCTTGTCCTGATGAAAGATACCAAACGGGTCTACAACATCACCGTCACAGCAGCTTCACCCTTAAACTCGAAGTTGCGATCCCCTGGCTACTGCCGGTCTGCAATTCGAGCCGCCAAATCCATTCGGCTTGTGGCCCCTGACGGGCCAGTTACGCTTCACGACCAAATGCATGCATCTACCATGCCAATAATATATTTGATTCAAATACAGAGGGTTATACTGGGTAGAGTTATCTAACGCCGTTTTTATGTCACGCTGTTATTTACTTCATCGCCAAATCCGACAATTTTCCGACACTTTAGACGCCTTCCGCATCTTCACCCAGGACTTATCCGGGCAAACATAATCGCCACATACAGGGTTAATGGAATCGCCAGCCGTCATTATCACTGGCGTGCGTGTAGCTTGGGTATGAACCTGATCACCCATCAACAAAGGCTGTCAGTTGCCCTGTCGTCGGCATTATCCGGGAAATCCGGTGCTGGTGTGAATTCACGTGTTTGTTACTATGAAAGTGACATAACAGGCAATAATATCCCCCCATGATTTGCATTCATTCTGACACGGGTAACCGTACGTGACCGTTTATTCAATCGACAAGCTGATTGCAGAGACACGACGCCTGGCAGCTGAATTCCGGCGTTCAACCGGCCAGGTCCTGCCGGTATCCGGCGAGATTGCACGTCACGATGCCGCGCGGATCCTGGGGCTGACCTTGTGTGAACAGCGGACAGGGGGAATCGACGCTATTGGCCAGGGCGATCGTGAAGGACAACGCATCCAGGTCAAATCACGCGTCCTTTCCCGGGACAAGAAATCCGGGGCTCGCATTGGACAACTGAATCCCAATGGTGACTGGGACACGGTGGTCCTCGTGATTATGGATGAAGATTACGAACCCTGTGAAATTTATGAGGCATCACGTGAAGAGGTTGAGGAAGCCATGTCCAGCTCTTCGAGCCGCAGCAACCGGGGAGCGATCTCGATCTCGAAGTTCAAGATCATCAGCTGGCTGGTCTGGACCAGGGAGACCGGCCTTGAGCCATTGAGCTGAAATTCGCTTGCTGCAGGACAAAAGCAGGGACAGGAATTACATAAAGACCGGGTAACTGCAAAGCCCGGGAAAATATCTGCTGCATTCTTCTTCATGGCGCTGTGCTCGATGCCGTTCAACATTTTGTAGCTATTATTATTCTATTTTGCACATGACAGGGATGAAGGGCCCCGGATGATCATCCCGAATTTTCCGAATACTCCTTTACAGCCCGACGGCTTTGTTTAAATTTGTCCATTTCCCCAAGACATACATCGCGAGCCTCGACACACAACTCCGCGACACGAGCATTTATCTTCAGCACTTCATTAACAGCTGCAGAGACCAGTTGTACATCTGCGGCTGTAATGGCTTCTGTGAACAGCTCGCCTGCAAGTTGCTGGCTCTGTTCCTGTAAATGATTGACCGTCTCCCAGTCCCCCGTCCCGGCACATGCCTGCATACGCCGACTGACCTCGACCAGCACATTCAGCTGTTCCTGCCTGACTGAAGTATCCATATTGCGATAGTAAATGACAGGCGGACTTATGTGCCGACCATTGATTTCACCATCTCGCCGCCATTGATGGCTTCACTCGGGATAGCGTCCCAGCCGCACTTTATCTCACGCAACAGACTGGCAACCTCGTCCAGCGCGACCGGGTCATTGGCCGCGTGCCCCTCCATCAATCGTCGGATCATGTAATTGTAAAGGTTTGCCAGATTGGCAGCCATCTCACCACCCGCGTCCATATCCAGGCTGTCACACAAACCATTGACGATGGAACAGGCACTGCTGATGTTATTGCCCTTTTCTGCTATCTCCTTGCGCTGCATCGCGCCCCTGGCCCTGGCTATCTTGTCGAGTGCGCCATCGAGCAGCATTTGTATCAAACGGTGAGGTGTTGCCTCCGTAACACCGGTCTGTGTCCCCACTGCAGCGTACTGGCCTGCGGCGCCCTTCTCTCCTGGCTTATTCATCTTGATCGTTTCCTTACATGTAATTTCGGCTGATCGGCACTCACGAGCTAAACAATGCAACTATTGAGCCAACCATTTATCAGATCAGGGTCTGGATTTCAGGCTAGCTTTCATTACCAAAACCGGGTAACAACTGTAGTTGCTGACCCAGGTAATCGCTGGTTCCCTGCATATTGCCGAGCAAGGTATCCAGTCGGGTAAACTGTGCATACAGGCCTGCTTCTATTTGCCCCATGCGGTATTCCAGCGA
This sequence comes from uncultured Ectothiorhodospiraceae bacterium, assembly GCA_947258515.1. Lineage (GTDB taxonomy): Bacteria > Pseudomonadota > Gammaproteobacteria > UBA9214 > UBA9214 > UBA9214. The sequence goes on along the minus strand of CAMYIO010000002.1, from coordinate 25,755 downwards.
TTGTTCACGTGTTTGCAATAATCTTTTCTGACTATCAAGCCCGTCAGTACGCCCGTTGATCAGACCATCAATATCCAGCCAGCCATCAACCTGTGTATCCAGGCGGTTGGCAAAGCCCTGGCCATCCGTGGAGAACAATTCCGAGACGGCATTAAAATTATTGACGAGCACACTTTCCACGGCTGCTGTATTGACGGTCATTATGCCTTCTCTGGAAAAGGTGACACCAATCTGGGCCAGGTAGGCGTAACCACTACTCAAACCGGACGCAGGTGTGTTGATGACGCCACGCAACCCCCGCTCGATGCTGAACAAGGCACTGTCAGTAGCCAGCCCCTTGTCACGCAGGGTATCGATGGACGTCATCATTCCGTTATAGGCATCAGCAAAGGCCTGTACTGATTCGGCCACGGCTGCGGTATCACGCGCAATATCGAGGGTGTAGGGTATACCCGGATCGGCATTGTGCAGGTCGAGGGTCACCCCCGTGATCACGTCATCGATGGTGTTGCTGGCGCGCGTGACGCTATAGCCATCGACACTGATCTCAGCATCCAGCAGCGCGGTATTGCCGCCGATATTATTGATTTCCTGAAAACCGAAGTCCGTTCCGGCTCCATTGCCATTGCCATTGCCATTGCCCGGATTTGAAAGGCCCGAGGATGAAATGGTCAGCGCATTCTCAGCACCACTGTCACGCGCCGTCAATACCAGCTTCTGGTTACCATCATTGCCAAAGACCAGCGTGGCGGTCACGCCCGGGTTGGCGGCATCGGTGTTGATGGCATCACGGATGTCACCGAGGGTGCTGGCGGTACTGAGATCGACCGTCAGGGTATTGGCCGGGTCGGAACCGACCTGGATATTTAGTGCATCGTTGTTCTTGCCACCGATGGTATCGGTATCCAGCATTTCAGCGGAAGCAAACTTGTGTCGTTCTGCAAGTCGGACAACATCAATCTGGAAGCTGGAGGCAGCAGCGGTGCTGGTAGCCGAAGCAGTGAAAACCTCGTCATTTCCGGACGTGGTAGTAAACACCTTCAATGCTGCAGGCGTACTGAGGTCCTTCATGGCAGACTGGAAAGTAGCCAGGGCGCTTTTCAATTCGCCATAGGCACTGACCCTGGCGTCGATATCCGTCAGTTGATTCTGCAAGCTGACCAGGGGACGGCGTTCAAACGTCATCAACTGGCTGACAATCGAGTCAACGTCCAGACCGGATCCAATCCCTGCCGCACTTAACATGAGCGCCTTCCCCGGTAATTTATGATTACATTACTGTCAATAGAAGCGCCTGACAGGCAAGCAGAGGTCAGGCGACTTCATCGAATATCTTGCCGGTCATTTCACTGAAATGCCGGATCACTACCAGCATTTCTTCCGACGGTATTTGTCGGATTACTTCATCAGTTTCGGTATCAATGACACGGACAATAGTTCGTCCACTATCATCATCGATAGTAAAGCGGAGGTCGCGATGGGTCTCCTCCAGATATCCATTGAGCTGGTTTATTGCCTCTGTCAGCTCTTCAACTGACTGTGTATTCATACCGCCTTGAACTTCCGTAATAATTTCTTCCCGGGATGTGTTCTCGGCAACGACAGCCTGCGGTAACTTGCGACTGGCTGTCAACGTGGCATTAACCCCCATTCCTTGCTGGGGTACCAGCTGTGAGTTCATGTTTATCATGTCATTCACCTGCTAGTTTAAAGGGATTGCCGGGCGTCCCTGCCCGGCAATCCCTGGTGTTTTACAACTACTGCAACAGCGAGAGTACCGACTGCGGAGCAGCATTCGCCTGAGCCACCATCGCCGTACCTGCCTGCTGCAGGATCTGGAAGCGCGTCATGTTGGCTGTTTCCGCTGCAAAGTCGGCATCCATAATCCGCCCGCGTGCTGCGGCCTGGTTCTCAGAGGCCACCTGCAGGTTGTTAATGACAGACTGGAAACGGTTCTGCACCGCACCGTAAGTTGCACGGGTGGTGGTAACATCATCCAGTGCATTATCGACGAGGGTAATAGCCGCAGCAGCGCCAGTCGTCAGATTACCGGCTACCGCAAGAGCGATATCACCAGTCGCAACAGCCATATCAGTGGTCGCCACTGTGATAGTTTCGTTTTCGTTGGCGCCTACCTGGAACACCTGGTTACCAGCAGTGGCGAGCACGGAAATACCGTTGAATGACGTGGCTGCAATCTGACGATTGATTTCAGCACCCAGTGCCGCATACTCAGCATTGAGGTTTGCCAGGTCGCCTGCGCCGTTAGTGGCATTGGCGCCCTGCACCGCCAGTTCACGCATACGCTGTAACATATTGGTGATTTCATTCAAACCACCTTCCGCCGTCTGGGCCAGTGATATTCCATCACCTGCATTACGGATCGCAACATTCATACCACGCGTCTGGGCATCCATGCGGCTGGCAATCGCCAGACCGGCGGCGTCATCCTTGGCGCTGTTGACGCGCAGGCCGGATGACAGACGCTCCATTGCGGTTGCCAGGCCGGTTTGGGTGCTGGACAGATTACGCTGGGCAGTCAGCGACATTACATTAGTGTTGATAGAAAGTGCCATGGTAAATCTCCTTTTTGTCCAGGCAAGGTACTGGTCTTAATTCCCTTCCCTGGAACCAGTTTCAAATTTGGCAGATATATCACTGGAGTGTGATATTCACCGCCTCCGTACACCTTAGCGTCCTGTGGCAAGGGAACTTTAGAGAGCCTTGACTACTCATTAGCAACACGTCCAGGAGCTGTATTCCTTGTTATATAGTTCTGCTCAAGTAGCCTGAACAAGCAATTGATTGCAGCAATCCTCCCGATTTTCGATAATGAGGATGCCGGTTTAAGGGCATAGCATCAGGGTCGATAGCTACACAGAGGAACACGGATGCTTCCTCATGCAGTTATATCAAGACAAGGAAAGGATTCCTCTGATGGCGATCAATTCAAATCTGTCAAAAACCATTCGTGCCTTCACGACAACACTCGCGAGCGAATCAGGAAAGCCACACATTGATAATGGCAGCCCGTTATTCTGGCGGCCGAAAGGTATCAGCGTTGATACCCGTATTTCAGCCGAATTAATTACAGGAACAGGCAAAAACATGAAGGGCACGGTAGTTTCACTCTCGGAAAGCGGATTGCATCTGCTGGGCAATCGGCAGATGGCGGACTGCCTGAAAGCCTGCGTTCTGCGATTATTCAGATGCAAACCGACTATCGTTCAGATCTGCTTTACTTTACCGAGCAATCTTGACCCTTTCGATGCGGTAAGTGTGCAGTGCGAGACTGTCTATGCCCGCAGAACCAGGCACAACATGTCCCGGGTAGGTTTGAGATTCCTCGATTTCAGCGCGGGACAGGATACGCTTGCTGATTATCTGTTATACAGAGAGGCGATTGGTTGACCCTGGACTCCTCATTTTCCTACAGCGCCTGGTAACAACATGAAAAACAAACGTAATTATTATCGTATCCTCCATGTACAGCCGGACGCACCCAGCGAAATAATCAAGGCCAGTTACCGTACCCTGATGCAAAAACTGAAACACCACCCGGACCTTGGCGGTGACAGCTGGAACGCATCAATACTCAATGAAGCTTATGCAGTACTGACGAACCCGGAGAAACGCAGCGCCTATGACCAGCAGTTTCTGTATAAATGCAGAACCTCACGCCAGCAATCGGGAAAGCAGGGACGTGGCAGGGAAAAACAACAACAGCGTAAATCTGCGAAACCGTCCCACGACAGTCAAGGTCGGCCTGTATGCCTGTTTTGCGGCGCACCAAAACCTGCCGGGTTTCGCTACAGCAACACAAGCGATTGCGGCCACTGCCACAGCCCGCTGAAGCCGGTAGTTCGACTGCAACTGGCAGGAAAGACCGGACGGGCATTGCAACGAACATCGCACCGTGGTGCCATCCGGTATTTCACACACCCGGAGGAAACAACAGGAAAGTCCGGATCAACCAGGGACCTCTCTCCTCAAGGCATGCAGTTCTCGACGAGTTGCCGGCTTGAAGATGGCCAGGTAATCAGGATCGTCAGTCATGTTCTCTCGGCAGTTGCGCGAGTCACGCATTGCCAACAGCATAACGGAGGCAAGCACTATGTGATTGGTGCGGAGTTCCTGACACTGCACTTTTACGCACAAAGCGGGACTTTTATATCGGAGAACGCGTAGTTCTGGCTGCTACGCAGGAAACGATCGCGCAACTGACAGCGACTCAGGAGAACATGCGTGCAATATCTTCCGCAGCAGCAAAGCTGGTATCAACCAGTTCCACCACCTGGTCCTTGGACAAACCATAGTTTTCAAAGGCGCTCTCGACAAGCTCATCCACACCCGTAGTATCGTCCTGTTCACGCAAGACACCAACCAGACTGACTGCTGGCAACGCCACCAGATCATCATTGGTCCCGTGGTGGGCACCGATTGCCTCGCTAATGCGCTCGGGGAATCCCCAGTCATCACACATCCACATGGCAACCGTGGCATGGTCCCAGTCGAATGTCTCACGCTCCAGCGTTGCCAGGTCACAGCCATTTGAATACCAGTGCACGAGAACCGGGCCATAATCATCAGCCCTCTGCCGGGCAAGTATCGGTATGGCCATGTCCTGCAGTAATGCAGCCGTAAAACTTTCAGAGCGCGACGAAGGGTCAATCAGGTCAGCCAACCCGCGCGCCAGTGCAGCGCGACGTGCGGCAGCCACCCAGAACCTGTGTGCATCAAATCCCGGAATGCTCTCGGTAGGTATGACTTCATGAACCGCCATTGAAATCAGTATTGACTCGAGTTCGCCGCGCCCCATCAGTGACACGGCATGATCAATATTGTTTACCTTGTGCTTGAGTGCATAGGCGGCTGAATTCACGGTTGTCAGGACCCTGACAGAAAGACCCGGATCGGTTGCCACCAGCTCCGATATTTCTGAAGCAGATTCATCTGCATCGCGCACCTTCTCCAGTACATTCAGGATAATAAGCGGGAAACTGGGCAACTTGTAATCACCCAGGACAGCCTTCATTTGCTCCTTGGGATCGATTTCTCTCTTTTTGAAAATATTCAGCATGCGAGGTCCACCATCAGTCTGCGCGGCGCGACATCTTGTTGGCAAAAATGCTTAACAAGCCGCCAAGCATGACATAACCGATGACGACTTCAATCATCGCCAGGACCTGCGCGGCCAAAGATGCCGGCAGCACATCGCCATAGCCAAGCGTTGTCAGTGTCACCACACTGTAGTAGAAAGATGAAATTGATGTGGGGTATTCCCCGTAATCAATTGCGACAAAGCTGAACAGCACCGCAAACAAACACAGTAACAGGAATATGCATGCACCCCAGCGAAGAAAACTGCGCCCGCAGTCCGAGGTCAACCACCAGAGCCAGTACACCACCGCGTTAGCGCGGCTCTGGGTGCGGAACTCATGCAGGTAGTTCTGGTCCATAATAGTCCTGCGGGTCAGGTACGCGCCAGTGAAATTCACACCGTGAACATCGGCACCAATCCAGTTGGCGGTGGCATATCCCTTCAAACCACGCAGTCGGGAATGACACAGGTCCGCATCCATAAGCGTTGCATTATCCACACAGCTGCCTTCAAGATCGGCGCTTTGCATTTTACACCGGGTTAGGTCCACATCACTGATATCCGCTTCCCTCATCCGCGTATCCTGCAAATCCGCACGGCGCATGTCAGCACCCCGCAAATTTGCCTTGGTAAACGTGGCGCCCTTCAGTTCGGCGCTGAACATGATTGCATTGGCAAGGTTGGCGGATTCAAAACCGGCACCGGCAGCACGACACGAGCTCAGATTTGCTTCGGTGAGATCTGCAGACAGCAATTCGCACCCGGTCAGATCTGCTTCAAACAGAACGGACCTGGCCAGCCTGACACCTATCAGTTTACTGCTGGAGAGATTGGCGCGACTCAAATCGGCACCGCCAAGATCAAGGCCGGAGAGATCGAGACCGGAAAGGTCTTCACCGATCAGGTGTGCACCTCGAAAGACACTGGTATCCATCTCGCGCGGGACACGTCCCTGCTCGCGAATGATTGCCAGGTTATCCTGTATGGCCTTGCGCGATCCGGCCTTTTGAGCGGCATTCGGCAGTGACCCGAGTTCAATTTCTGCTGTTGCTTCCATGCTGGACATGCGCGCGATATCCCTTCTGCCAGACTTGCATCCATGTACTCTGCTATCGTCTTGGTCATGGAGAACTTGAGACGACGTCAGGGCGTGTCCTGTCATCGTGGCCGCGGAATCCCGGTGGTATAGAGGTCGAAAGCAACCTCGCCACTCGCACCCGCGGCCGCGCATCGCGCCGAGAGTGCGCCGGCAACAGGTCTCTGCAGGTCTCTCGATACCGCACCAGATCATCAACGGGCTAGTGTTTTGCAACAGGCAGACTGATAACCACACGCGTGCCCTTACCCGGCTCGGATTCAAAATGAATCGTACCGCCCTGCTCCTGCAACAGGCTGTGCGTGATTGACAGGCCGAGGCCGGTCCCTCCCTGATCACGCTTGGTGGTATAGAAAGGCTCCATTATCTGCTTCATTTCACCGGTTTCCATGCCAACGCCTTCATCTGTAATGCTCAGTTCCACGGTGGATTGTGTTGCATTCAGCCAGGTTTCAATGCGGATACCACGCGATCTGTCAGGCAACGCATCCAGCGCATTCATAACCAGATTGATGACTATTTGCTGTAGCTGCTGGCGGTTGCCCTGAACCGCAGGCAATGCGTCCTCCAGAATGACACTGAAATTATCCGTGCCTGACCGGATGGCATGCCTGAGCAATGCCACGGCTGACTGTACCGCCTCATTCAACTGTATTCGCGCACGTTCAACACCGCCGTGTATCCCGTTGTAGGGGCGCGCAAAGGTCTTCAGCCTGCCCACAACCGTCCTGATCTGGTCTGCACCGATTCGTATATCATTGATCAGATCTGTATGCGCACCCTGCGCGCCGCTGTAGTGCAAACCGCCCAGCTTGATTGCTCCATGCATACTGACATATTCATCCAGGATCTTGTGCGTATCCTGCCATACCTTGCCAAGCAGTCTTGAATTGATCTGGATCGTCTGGTTCGGGTTGTTGATCTCATGAGCGACACCGGCCACCAGTGTGCCGAGGGCCGACATCTTGTTGATTTCGATGAGCTGCAGTTCCTGCTGACGGTTCTTTTCCAGCAGGCGCTTGTCTTCAGTGATATCCCGCGAGATACTCAAACAACCCATAATATTCTGCATGGGATCACGCAGCGCGACGGCGTTGATCTCGACCCAGCGACGGGTACCGCGCAGCCCTGTGATGCTGCACTCGATACTGCCGGGCTCCCCCTCGTAGGCACCATCAATAATGCGCTGGTAGGCATCGCGGTAAGGTGGATCAATAACGTCATGAGCGCAGCTGGCATTGTCAACCTGATCGATGGAGTCGATCTCGATATAGTCCAGGCCAGCCGGGTTTATTTGCACCAGCTTGCAGTCCTTGTCGAGCACCCTGATGCAGTCGGGATTAGAATCCATGATCATCTGCAGCATGGCCTGTGACTGCTGCAGATCCTCAAGCGCCTTCACGGCTCGCAGGGTTTCGCTGCTGGCTGCCAGCAAGATCCGCCCCACATCACGGTCCTGCGGGGTAAAAGGTGGCCGCTGCTTGGTGTGTAGCGAGAGCACCCCGATGATTTTATTCTTCTCACCGGTAAGCGGTAAAGCCAGCAGTGACTCGTCCCGGTAACCGGACCAGCCGCTCAACATCAGTCCATCGCTGCTTGCTGCATCGGCTACCAGTACCGCCTCTGCCTGTTCCATTACCCGACCCAGGATGCTGTTGGCATTGAGTGGCATCGGAATAACAGGTGGCGCATGTCCCGGATCCAGTGAATGCACCAGCAACAGCTGATCATCCTTGCGCAGGTACACGGAACCGCCTTCCGCACCCATGTTGTAGGCGACCTTGTCCAGCAGTTTATGACAAAGGTCGGCCATCGATTGACTGCGGCTAAGCTCGCCCATGCATTCCACCACCCGCTGCAGGCGCTTGTTGGCATACTCAAGCTCACGATTACGACTATCGAGTTTAGTCAGGGCCTGTACACGTTCGTCCTCCAGCCTGATGCGTTCAAAACAGCGGTCGAGCGTACTGAATAAATCTTCAGGGGCGATCGGCTTGGTGAGGTAGTCATAGGCACCTGCCTTGAGCGCATCGACGGCAGATTCCATGCTTGCGTAACCGGTCATCATGATACAGGTGGGTGATGATTCGTGTACCAGCAATTCAGCCAGCAAGTCGACGCCATCGACCTTACCGAGGCGAACGTCAATCAATATCACCTCGGGTAAAAAAGTGCCCAGCGCCTGGTGCGCTGCCTGTGCCGAGGTAACCGTCAGGACCGCATAGCCACGAGATCTGATTAACTCACCCTGGCTGCTTGCATAGTCGGGGTCATCGTCAACAACCAGGACCCGCTGGCTCAACCTGGTGGCGGGTAGTCTGATCGACTTTTGCATTAGATCCCCTATTTACACTCAGACATACAAACCCGCATCCTGAACAACTGCAACTATACTTACAAAAGCAACCAATTAAAGTGAATATTCACATCACGAAGATTTATTCATATACAACCACAGGATGACACGCGCCCCGCCTTCAGGAGCGCTTTCCAGAGACACCTCGCCAGTGTGCTTTTCCATGACCTTTTTGACTGTCGGCAATCCCAGTCCGACCCCGTATACCCTGGTGGAATACAAGGGCTCGAAGACACGCTGGTTGTCCGCAGCGGCAATCCCCGGCCCGTTATCGCTGATCACCACGCCGACCCGGTCCTTTTCAAGCAACGTGCGAACCTCGACCCGGCCACCGCCTTCCGGGTGCTTCTCCATTGCGGCCTGCACGGCATTAGTCAGCACGTTGACGACTGCAGATTCAAAATAGGCAACATCGAGCGGCACCCTGGCAGCCGAGACAAGTTTACGGACCAGTTCGATACCCTCGGGTAAGTCATAGCCATCCAGCAGCCTCGCCAGCCAGTTATCGATCAGCGTCGGAACCAGTAAAATCTCGCGGTCACGGGTAAAGTCGAGCAACTCGGTAATAATTGCATCGCAACGTCTTATATTGCGATTAATTCGATTAACCAGGTTGACCGTGCCAAGGTCTACATCTGCGAGCTTTTGGGTCAGCAGATAAAGGCTGTTCTGTATTGTCCCCATCGGATTACGTAACTCGTGAGCCACCGTGGCCGTCAGCTGCCCGACCGTCGCCAGCCGTTCTTTGCGCAGTAACAGTGCCTGCATGTCACGCTTCTCCTGCTCGGCAATTTTTTGATCACTCAGGTCTCGCACAAAGGCATTGAATATCCAGCCATCATTCTCCCTGATTGCCGATAGCGATATTTCTGCCGGCAATTCATGGCCGTCTCGATGCTGCGCTTCCACGGACATGCGCCGATTCACCACCATTTCCTCGCTGGATTCTATAAGTCGCCGCATGCCATTCTTGTAATGCTGCCGCAAGCGCTCGGGCACTATGGTCTCTGCAATGCTGTGCCCCAGCGCTTCCGCGCTGCTCCAGCCAAAGATTTTTTCCGCATGTCGACTCCAGTAGGTGATGACACCCTCACTATTGGCAGAAATCACGCCATCGATGGCCGACTCGATAATATTATGCAGCCGTGACTCATTGAGCCGGAGTATTTCATTCTCAGCAACGGCAATTTCATCAAGCATGGCATTTATACCATCATACAATTCACCGATTTCTCCACTCTGGCCAGCCGCAAGGCGGCGTGTGAAATCGTGCTCATGGCCGACAACCCGGACAAAATCAACCAGGTTACGAACAGGACGGCTGAAGTAATGCCCGGCCAGAAGAGCAAGAACGAGTGTGATCAAGAACGCACCAACCATCAACAGAATCGCTGTCAGGGCATACGCCCTGTATTGCGCATTGATATTGATGGCATCGACCCAGATGGAGACCCAGCCATAACGCTTGCCGCCATACATCACCATGTGATGCATCAGGAGATTGTCATCACCATAGATAATGGCGGATGTTTCGTCAGGCCTTATAAAATCAGGGATTTCATAGATTTCGGATTCATGAAAGTTATAGCGAAACACAACATTCTCGTTATTATCGCGCAGTATTATGTGATGAATATCCTTGTATATATTCAGCTCGTCGACAAGCTCGACCGCATGCTCCGGTGAATGATCGGTAATAACCTTCACGAAATCCACCTTCATGGAAGACAGTCGCTGCAACAGCGTTTCAACGGTCGACTGTCGAATTCGCGCCAAATCGCGTTGTGTGTTTATGAGCAGGCCGATCAGTGAAACAGTCAGCGTAACCAGCAAGATGGCCATGACAAGGCGCGTTCGAATCCCGGGTGAAAAGCGCCAACTGTTTATTCCCTGTCTTGCAGTTATCCCGGGCACCGCATCATTCATTGCAATACAACTTCGACAGGCAGCCGCGGATCGCTGCTCCATTCCTTCCAGCCACCATCATAGATACTGACCTGCTTGCCGAGGAGTCGAAGTGCCAGGTAGGAAGTAGATGATTCGCAGCCGCTGTTGCAGTACAGGACAACCACGCTGTAATCAGCCAGATCCCTGTACAGTTCTTGCAGTGCCGGTCTCGACTTTATGTAAGGTATCCCTTGCCGCACTTCGAGATTAAGTTCTGAAGGGATATTGAAGGCTGTCGGTATATGGCCCGGGCGATCAGACACTGAGTCGAATCCCTGGTACTCAATTGCATCACGCGTATCGACAATAGCTATCGCCGGATTTTCAAGGGCCAGTAATACATGAAAGCGGGTTGACATGAGACCGTGACGGACAATCGCGCGGTAGCTGACAGGTTTCCGTAACGGAATGCGGGTGTCTATGGGCAGGCCCGCGTTTTTCCAGGCAGTGTATCCGCCGTTCAACAACGCGGCGCTGCTGTGGCCATACAGCGCCAGGATCCAGAGTACCCGGGCGGCATCCCGGTAGCTATCATAGCCATAAAGAATGACGTGATCATCACGACGAATGCCGCGACGACCCAGCAGGTATTCAATTCTGGACTGGGTAGCGACCCTTTCTCCCAGGCGGGTATGAAAGGTTTCATCTGAAGGCAGGCTGATGGCACCGGCTATGTGTCCGCGCACGTATTCACCGGGCTGGCGCGTGTCGACGATCACCACACCCGGTGTATGTAGCCGCGCCTGTAACCAGCTGCTATCCACCAGCAGTGGCTTGCGTTCCGGTTGGTACCCGTTGGATTCGTGCGCATGCACCGAAGAAAACAAGACAGCAAGCAATGCTGGGAAAATGACGCCGCAATAATAGTGCCGCATCCAGAATTTACGACTGACACCCATCTTCGACCCTTGTTATTACTTGATTGTGCGATAAGTACTGTACTTCAGCCCGGGGGATATACTTTATCAGTGCCCCTCCCCTCAGCCCGATTTTCGTGCAAACCCCGCAACCTGAATCCGCCCGACCCTGATCAGTCAACGGACAGCCCTGCGTAAGACGGGATCACCCGAAATTACCGACAAGCCTACACAAAACCCGGTCTATCGTATATCTGGAATAATCCCTTCCAAGAAAGTATTCTTGTCCGATTGGCCATAATGGATGGCGAAACCGGAGCAACGGATCTTCCGGGCATCCAACCATTGCTGCAAGTATGCAGAATAACGGCTCCTGCCACTATGCAATAAGAGAGTATCCCGACACACCGCTGGCCGGGGAATCACTCCAGGTAGTGACCACGCAGCACGGCCAGGCAGCAAACCGACCCGCCACAAACCGGAAACAGGCTAATCAGAATGATCGACACTGTATCAACAACACTCCCTGTTCTGATCGTAGACGATGAGCCCCAGGTCTTGCGCAGCATAGACATGCTGCTGCGCTCGTCCGGTATTGACCCGGTGCTGGCGGTTGACGACAGCCGCAAGGTGATCCCGCTGCTAGCCAGGCAATCCGTTGCCGCGATCCTGCTGGACCTGTCCATGCCGCATATCTCGGGCGAAGAATTGCTGGACAACATCACCACCGAATACCCCGATATTCCGATCATCATCATTACCGCCACCAATGACCTGGATACTGCCGTCAAGTGTGTGCGCATCGGGGCCTTTGACTATCTGGTGAAACCGGTCGACGAGGACCAGCTACTCTCATCGGTCAAGCGCGCCATGGAAATGAGCGCCCTGCGCAACGAGGTACTGACGCTCAGAGAAAGCATCTTTGAACGCGATGTACGCAACAAGGAAGCATTTGTGGACATTGTCACCTGTGATGCGGCAATGCTTGCCATCTTCCGTTACCTGGTCGCCATTGCCGGATCCACGCAACCGACGTTGATCACCGGGGAAACAGGAACCGGCAAGGAACTGATCGCCCGCGCAATTCACCAGTTGTCGGGCCGCACCGGGGAATTTGTTGTTATCGATTCAGCAGGGCTCGATGACACCCTGTTTTCCGACAGCCTGTTCGGACACACGCGGGGCGCCTACACCAATGCCATTCAGGATCGCGAGGGACTGGTGGCGCGCGCAAAAGGCGGCACCCTGTTTCTCGATGAAATCGGTGATTTGAGCGCCGCCTCGCAAATCAAGCTGTTGCGGCTTTTTCAGGAAAACACCTACTATCCGGTCGGCTCGGACAAACCACACCAGAGTGACGCCCGGTTCGTGGTTGCCACCCACCGCGATGTTGAACAGCTGGTCAAGGATGGTACCTTCCGCAAGGATTTATATTACCGCTTGCGCGCACACCGGGTTGAACTGCCACCACTGCGTGAACGCCATGATGATATCCCCCTGCTCATCGAGAATTTCATCAACGACACGGCCATGTCGCTGGGCAAACCGGCCCCTTCAGTCCCGGGTGAACTGACGGCATTGCTGCAGAGCTACCACTGGCCAGGCAATGTACGTGAATTCAAGGCCGTTATATATGATGCCGTCGCGCGCAATGAAAAAGGCGTGCTGCCACTGCAGAGCTTTCGTGAACTGCTAGGCGCTGATGACGCCGACATGACCGACCCGGGGCATGATCGGGGCGGCGCAACCCACATCGACACCCTGTTCCCCGACCGGCTGCCGACACTCAAGGAGGCTGAAGACTTCCTGATTGATGCCGCACTGCAACGCGCCAACGGCAATCAGGGCACCGCCGCCGCCATTCTGGGTATGTCACGTCAGGCATTAAACAAACGTATCGTGCGCCGCAGGAAGGCCGGCTAGTCATTTTGACCCCGCACCTGCATTGCCTGAAAGCCACCCGGGCGATGCATTCAACCACGCCCTGACCCTCCCCCCATGGCAGAGGCTATCCTATCGATTTAGCCTGCGACATTTTTTGCGAATGCAACTAATGTCGCACTCGAATTATTAGCATGGATATTCTTTATCTCATTGTTTAATATATTTTTTATATATTTCTGGGGTATAAGGTCTGCAAATATTGTCGCTATCACATAACCGGTGCGGCAACCCGCTGAAATATTGTATATTATTGTTTTATTTACATATTTTATAAACTAACGGTAATTGGCACACGTCCTGCAATGTATTTACCTGCCGGAAGGGGAAAATGGACTTTTACCGACCGGACTCCCAACACCACCGTCGCGGGAGACATGCCCAGGGAAGGGTTTAGCATCGCATGGAACGCACCGGCCCCAGGGATGGGGCCTTTTTTTAACTGCTGCCCACAAACGTAGTATACATACAAACCACGCACTACCACAAATTTTGTGGGGACAAGAGGCTGTTAAGGTGAGGGTAAACCGGGTGTGTCTTGCACCCAGCGGGGATTCAGCGTTTCACAGCGCGATCCTGCACACGCCACGAGCCACCATCAGGTAGTGGCTGGATTATTAACCAAGATAATCAAACAGAGACAGGCCCTGGACTTTTGCAAACACCTGTTCAGATGCCTGCAGGGCGAGCAGCTGCTGGTTAAAACGCGATATCGCCTCGGTATAATCCAGATCCATCAGGTCAGCCTGTTCTTTCGCCAGCACCAGCCCGAATGATTCATTGGTAGCGCGCTGATCATCAACAGCACGCAATCTGGAGCCGACATCCGCACGCAGGGTGAGGATCTTGTTCATTGCACTATCAATGTCAGTGAGCGTATCGGCCGTGAGCAAAGTCATTCAGAATATCGAAACTGCTGGTTATCCCGCCTGCCGCGGCATCCACACCCTGAAAGATGCTCGCGCCATTATCGGCCGCCGCAATCTGGCGTGTTTGACTGACCTGCAGATGTTGCTGCCCCTGATCACCGTTATAGGTGAAACCACCGGAGCCGTCACTGCTGAACGGTTGTGTATCAACCTGATAACCGGCAAACAGGAACTCACCGTTGGCATTTTGTGTATTGGCGAGGGACAGCAGGCCCTCCAGACTGGAACGCACCTCCACTTCAATCGCTTTCAGATCCCCGGGTCCCAACGAAGCATTCCGCGCCTGTATGGCCAGTTCCCTGACACGTTGCAACACATCCACGGACGAGGCCAGTGCCCCCTCTTCCAGTTCCAGCCGTCCCTGCATGGTATTGAGGTTCTTCAGGTACTGTTCATTTTGTGTCAGGCGGTCACCCAGCTGCAGATTACGCAAGCTGGCTGCCGGGTCATCCGCTGCCGATACCAGGCGTTTACCGCTGGCAAGCTGCTGCTCTGTCCTGGCAAGCTGTGCCTGCTGTTCCAGCATGGCGGTTACCTGCTGCTGAAACAGGTGTGCCGTTGAAATACGCATCCCTTATCTCCCTACTGCGTTAATCAGCGTCTGGAATATCTCATCTGCGACTGAAATTATCCGCGCCGCTGCCTGGTAGGCCTGTTGAAAACGCACCAGGTTGGCCGCCTCCTCATCCAGGTTGACCCCGGCTGCAGACGACCAGTCGGCCTTGCTCTGCTCGAGCACCCGCAGTTGCACCTCGCTGCCGACCTGCGCCTGGCGCGCCTTGTTGCCGACATCCGCAAGCAACTCGCCATAGGCATCATTAAAGCTGCTGGTACCGCCATTCATCAGTTTCCCGTTCTGCATACCTGCCATTAACAGGGCATTGCGGTTGTCGCCCACCCCGCCACTGTTATAAGTGACATCGAAGCTGTCATTGGCCGCCGGGTTCCCCGTAATGCGAACCTGGTAGCCATAATCGATAGCCAGGTTCTGCGTGGGGAAAATGTCCGCCCCGGAGGCCGGGTCATAGGTCCCCGTGTCAATCACTGCGGAAGTCGCCTGGTCGACCACCTCATAGGTGCTTGCACTGGTAAACCGAACCTGCACGGCGGGTGACAGCTGCCCTGCAGATGACTGAAAGGCCGGGTTATCGATGTCCGTGACGACGCCCGCACTGATAGATCCGCTGCCTGTGTTTGTCAGTGCGGCGGAGCTACGCAGCGGTGCTGCCAGTGCCAGCTCTCCTGGATTACCGATCAGGACATTGATCGCCCTGGCGGCCGCGCGGGTCGGGCGCAGCTCGTAGTTGTCCCCTGCCGCTGCACCCGGGCCGATGGTGACACTCAGGCCTTCTGCGACAAAGGGGTCAGCCACCGTGCCGCTGCCACTCATGGGCACGACCTGGCCGTTGCCCGCGCGTGTAAGCGCCCAGCTGCTGCCATCAAAACGCAGGTGATAGTCATCTGCCGTCAGTTGTGACACCTCATCAAAGGCCACGGATACACTGCCACCGTTGCCGATGGATGTAATCACCTCCGGGCTTGCAACCGAAAACAGGTCCTGCCCCGGCAAACCATCGAGGCTGACACCCCGCCGGTGCTGTTCATTCATGAAACTGCCCAGCTCAATGGCAATGCGTCCGAGTTCGCTGTGCGCCGGATCCAGCACCTGGTCACGGTATGACACCAGGCCGCCGAGTTCGCCGCCATGGATGAGGTCGGTAATGACGACACTCGATGAGCCACCTGCAGAGATAGCGATCTCGTATTGGCCGGGATCTGTAACGCTGTTCTGTACCGCAACGTTATTATGGTTGATTCCCAGCACCAGCGCCTGGCCACTGCCGATAAATACATTCAGTGCACCGTCTTCCTGGCTGGTCGTGGAGACAGACACAATGGCGGAAAGATCCAGCACCAGTTGATCACGCTTGTCCAGCAGATCATTCGGTGGCTGCCCGCCGGCACGGCTGCTTGCCTCCATGATCTGCTGATTGACCGAGGCTATGGAGCTCGCCAGCTGGTTTATTTCCTGTACCTTGGTACCCATCCGGTCAGCGATTGCAAGGCGGCTATTGTCCATCCAGTTATCCAGGCCATGCAGCCGGCTGGTCAGAGATTCGGCCTCACTGAGCAACACCTGGCGTGCGGCGGTCGATGCCGGGTCATCGGCTGCATCCTGCAGGGCATCGAAAAAGGAACCCAGCGCCGGGCTTAAACCTGCATACTCATCCGCCAGCAGGTTATCCAGGCTGCTGCCAAGTGATGCCAGGGTTTCCTGCTGTGCATGAGCGGTGGTACTGGTGCGCAGTTCGCTGGTAATAAACTGGTCGTAGCTGCGCCGCACCGTCGTCACATCAACGCCATCACCGGCAAAACCATTACCCAGCCCCTGCGGCTGACGCGCGCTCAACTCCACGTTTTGACGGCTGTACCCCGGGGTGTTCACATTGGCGACATTATGACTGACAGTATCCAGTGCCCGTTGATTGCTCAACAGTGCCGATGTTCCTATGCCTAAAAGACCGCCTGCCATAGCTAGTACCTCTTGTGTAACACGCCGGGAATCATGAATGCCTTACTGACCGATGATGCGATTCAACGGTGACGCCTGCGATACGAGCAACGGGTCACTGTCCGTCAGCAACGCGTCGCGATTCATAATGGCCCTGATTTTCCCTGCATACTCCGGGTCCGTGGCATAACCGGCGGCCTCCAGCCCTTCCAGGTAGGCATCCGGGTCAGCAACCTGTTGCAGGACCGCCTGATAACGCGGGTTGCTGCGCAGGAAATCGACATAACCCGCAACGGCCCCTTCAAGCGACTCATACGACCTGAACGCTGCACGCCGTTTTGCCGCAATACCGTTTTCATACTCCAGCGTTGCCACACTGACCTTGTCGCCCGACCAGCCCGCGTCCGCCTTGATACCAAACAGGTTAAAGCTGCTGCGACCATCTGCATGGCGGATGACCTTCTGGCCCCAACCAGTCTCCAGCGCTGCCTGTGCGATCAGTACGCCAGGCTTCACACCCAGTTCCGCAGCACCCTTCCTTGCATGCGGCATCAGGTCACGAATAAATTCTTCGGGCGTCTGCGGACGCCAGTCAGCGGCGGCCAACTCCCGGGAGCCTGCCTCGCGACCCACTCCCTGCAGGTTAACCAGCGCCCGGACCGGGCCGGTACTTTCCAATGGCACAATCGGGCGCGCGGAAGGTTCAAGCATGAACGGTCGTGCCGGCGTGCCGTCAACGACGGGGCGCGCGTTGTTCGTTTCTGCGGCTGCAGCAGCCAGCGGTTCAGCCGGCGTCTCCTTGCCTGACGCCTTGCCGCCGAGACTGGAAACAAGCATGTCGGCGATGCCCAGACCGCGGCCTTTCACCATGTGCAACGCCATTTGCTGATCGTACATGTCACGATAAAAGTCAGTCTGGTTACTTTCACCCATACCCCCGCCCGGGCTGGCATCACGCATTGCCTTCAGCATGGTCTGCACAAACAATGCCTCGAACTGGCGTGCCGTCTCCTGTATTGCGGCCGGCGTCTGCTTGCCGGCTTCCGCCTTCAGGCGCATCAGCCCCTGAAAGTCGGTATAGACAGCAGCCATGGAGGGATCAGAGATCATCGTCATACCTGTGTGTATGGGGTGTGCACGCGCTCATGGCATTACATCACGATCAGCTCGGCCTTCAGTGCACCGGCCTGCTTGAGCGCATCCAGTACCGCAATCAGGTCACTGGGACTGGCACCCACACTGTTGACAGCATTCACGATTTCACCCAGCGAGGTCCCCGGCTTGATCATGAAGGCACCGGAGTCCTCGGCAATCCTGATGTCGCTTCTCGGCACCACCGCGGTATTGCCATCGGAAAAGGCACCGGGCTGACTGACAAAGGTATCTTCTGCAATCGTTACCGACAGGCTGCCATGCGAAACAGCGGCTGACATCACCTGGACATTACTGCCGATCACCACGGTACCGGTGCGCGCATTGATAATGACACGCGCCGCTGCCTCGCCCGGTTCGAGCGTCAGGTTCTCAAGCACGGAGACAAACATCACTTTCTTGTCCACATCGAGCGGCGCGCGCACACTGATCGAGGAACCGTCAATGGCGCTGGCGGTGTCCGGTCCCATGGTGTTGTTGATACTCTTCACCATGCGGCTGGTGGTTGTGAAGTCCGCTGTGTTGAGGTTAAGCACGATGGCATCCGATGAATCGAATGGACTGGGCACACTGCGCTCCACGGTTGCCCCGTTCGGGATGCGCCCCACACTGGGGATATTGACAGTCACACTTGAACCATCGGAACCCTGGGCACCGATACCACTGACCACCAGGCTGCCCTGGGCAATGGCATAGACCTGGCCGTCAGCACCCTTGAGCGGTGACATCAGCAAGGTACCGCCACGCAGGCTCTTCGAGTTGCCCAGCGAGGACACGGTGATATCAATGGTCTGTCCGGGTTTCACAAAGGGCGGTAACTCCGCACTGATCATGACGGCCGCCGCGTTCTTGAGCTGCGGTTTGAGGCCGGGCGGGACGACGACACCCAGTTGCGCCAGCATATTCTTGAGGCTCTGAACGGTAAATGGCTGACTGGTGGAATCGCCGGTACCGTCGAGACCGACCACCAGCCCATAGCCGATCAGCTGGTTGCTGCGCACCCCTGCAATCGATGCAAGATCCTTGATGCGTTCGGCCGAGACCGTTACCGGCGTCAGCAACATCGCCACTATCAGGGTCCAGGCTGGCGCATGCATTTTCATATTCCTTTTCATTTTTTATATCCCGATGATTGCCTCAAAAGGGCCAGATGGGTGTATTGAAGAACCGTGCCAGCCAGCCCATTGCATTGGCATCGGCCGGTGCACCCTTGCCCCGATAGGTGATCTGGGCATTGCCTACCTGTGTTGATAACACGGTGTTGCGCGGTGTGATGTCGACCGTCCTTACAATACCGCGCAGGCGTACGTATTCATCGCCCTGGTTGATCGCAATCCACTTCTCACCCTGCACCACCAGGTTTCCATTTGGCAGCACTTGCGAAACGGTCACGGTAATACTGCCCTTTAGCTTGTTGCTCTGGGAACTGTCCGCCTTTCCGGCAAAATCATTTGCCGACTCCAGACTGGTGCTCAGGGGATCGCCATTCCAGGTAACGCCCTGACCCAGAATTGTCGGCGCACTGATACTGGTGGTGTTGTCCTTGGTTATGCCGGTGCTGGCCTGCTTGGTTGCATCTGTCTGCTCATCAAGGATAACCGTCAGCAGATCACCGACCTGATGTGCGGTGATATCCTCGAACCAGGTCTTTGAGTAACCTGCCATGTAGATTGAACCGTTGTCCCGGGTTAGCGGGGCATAGTCAACCGGTGCAGCCGGTGAAAATTCCGTCTCACCCGGCTTCACCAGCATGGGAGAACTGCACCCCGTTAAACCTGCCATCCATAAAAACTGGATCAACAGGATTGCAGCAGATCTGACAGTACGATTCATGGCGGATTTCCAGAGTTGGCCTCGGTTAGGGATTAAAGCGTGTTATTTGCAAACTCGAGCATCTGCTCTGCCGTTGCAATCGCCTTGGAGTTCATTTCATAGGCGCGCTGGGTTTCGATCATATTGACCAGCTCCTCAACGGTATTGACATTGGAGGTTTCCAGCGAGCCCTGCATCAGGGTGCCCACGCCATCGAGGCCCGGCGTACCTGCCTGGGGCGAACCGCTGGACCCGGATTCCAGAAACAGGTTCTGGCCAATCGGCTGTAACCCGGCGGGGTTAACAAAGTTGGCCAGCTGTATCGTGCCCAGTTCGGTCGGCGATGAACTGCCTGCCTGCAAAACCGAAACGATGCCATCGTTGCCAATCGTGATACTCAGCGCATCATCAGGAATGGTGATTCCCGGCTGCAGGGTATAGCCCTTGGACGTCACCATTTCACCGTCGGCATTGACCTGGAATGTGCCGTCACGCGTGTAGGCAAGCGCACCATCCGGTGTCAGGATCTGGAAGAAACCGCGGCCTTCAATGGCCATATCCAGGCTGTTGCCGGTTTGCACCAGGTTCCCCTGGTTGAAGATCTTCTCGGTAGCGACAACGCGCACACCGGTACCCACCATCAACCCGGAATTCAACTGGGTATCTTCCGATGACTGCGCCCCCGCCTGACCGTTATTCTGGTAGAGCAAATCCTCGAATACGGCGCGGCTGCGTTTAAACCCGGTGGTATTGACGTTGGCCAGGTTATTTGAGGTAACCGCCATGCGTGTCTGCTGTGCTTCCAGTCCTGTCTTCGCGATCCAAAGTGCCTGATCCATGTCATTCTCCTGGTGTATCGACCTGCTGTTAACCCATGCGCATCAACTGTGCCGATGCGCGATCATTCTCTTCGGCGTTTGCCATCATCTTTACCTGCGTCTCGTACTGGCGAGCCAGCTGTATCAGGTTGACCATGGCCTCTACCGTGTTGACGTTACTGGACTCAAGCGCGCCCACCTGCAGTTGCACGCTGGCGTCGGCTTCTGCCGCATCGCCACCCTTGAGGTGCACCAGGCCGTCAGCCCCTTTCTGCAACTGGGCGGATGGCGGATTGACCAGCTTGATACGATCCACAACCGCAAGGGTGTTCTGACCCAGGGGTCGTATGGAAATCGTGCCATCACCGGCAATTTCAATCTTTTCAGCGGGCGGTATCGCGATCGGGGCGCCATTGCCCATCACCGGGCGACCGGCACCCGTCCTGAGCAGGCCCAGACTGTCCACCCGCAGATCGCCGGCACGGGTATAGGCTTCATTGCCGTCCGGTCCCTGGACTGCGATCCAGCCATCGCCGTTGATGGCAACATCCAGTTCACGGCCGGTCCCCATGACCGAACCGGGCGAGGTATCGATACCCTGGTCTGTCGCCATGCCGTAGACACGACTGGCATAGCCGGGACCATTGACGGGAAGACTCTGGAAAGATTGCAGATCCGCACGAAAACCGGTGGTGCTGGCATTCGCCAGGTTCTGCGTATTCACGGTCTGCGCCTGCATGGTTTCACGTGCCCCGCTCATCGCAACATACAGTAATCTATCCATGATCAGTCCCGTTCCTGTTTGATGTAGTGTTCAGCGTCAGGTCTAGCGGCCTATGTTCATAATGGTCTGCGTAATCGTGTCTGCAGCCGAAATCACCTGGGCATTGGACTGGAAGCTGCGCTGTGCAGTAATCAGGTTCACCAGTTCCTCGGTGATTTCAACGTTGGAACTCTCCAGCGCCCCTGACTGCAGGAAGCCAAAATTTCCCGCACCGGGTTCGCCCAGCCTGCGGTCACCCGCGCTGTGGCTGTCTCCCCAGGTACTGTCCCCCAATGGCGTCAGTCCCTGCGGATTGGTAAAATTGGCCAGCGCCACCTTGCCCAGCGCTGCAGTCTGGCCGTTGCTGAAACGCGCCTGCACCACGCCGCTGTCAGTGATATCCAGACCACTCAGACGCCCCGTTGAAAAACCGTCCTGGAACAGAGAACTGACGGCGAATGAACTGCCATACTGCGAGGTGCCGGTAAAGTCATAACTGACATTCATCTGTGCCGCCCCGTTACCCGGGTCGTAAGCACCAAAACCAACTGGCTGCGGTGAGGTCAACTGCCCGAGATCGTCAAAGGTCAGTGTTTGCACGGTGGTGGATTGCGTATCATCACCGTCGTTTACCATGCGCACATCCCAGGTGCGTGTTGCGGTATCTGTCTTTCTGAAGTACAACGCCGATGTATGGCCCTGGCCGAGGCTGTCATAGCTTGTCAGCGACGTTGAATAGTTGTAAGTCGCTGCATCAGTAATATCGATGGCACCTGCTCCCAACTCGGTGGCATCGGCCTGCAGATTAAGAGCGATATCTGCAGTTGTAGACGGCCGGGGTGCCGCATCCGTTGCATTCAACTGCAAGTCCCCCAGTGAGGCAGTACTGAAGTTATTACCCTGCGGATCCAGAGCCGGGAAGGCCTGCAGGCGCTGCCCGGTAACATTAACCACGTAACCATCACGATCGACGGAGAAGGCACCGGCACGACTGTAGACGCTGGATCCCTGGTCACTGAGGGTGAAAAATCCTTCTCCATTAACGGCAAGATCCAGTGCATTACCCGTAAATTCGATGTTTCCCTGGGTAAACTCGGAGTTGACCGCGGCTAGGCGCACACCGGCGCCCGTGTCCAGGGAACCGATACTGCCGAATGCCGTGGCATAGACGTCAGTAAATTCGGCCCGGGACTGTTTAAAACCCGTGGTGTTCGCGTTGGCGACATTGTTAGCCGTTACATCCAGGGTCGCCTGGGCTGCTGCAAGACCACTTAAAGCAATTCGAAATGACATAATAGTTCTCCTTTTCTGTACCTACCTGATCTGCCTGATGTCTGAAAAATTCACTTTACCCAGCCCTGCAAGCTCCATGGTGAGTGCCGCACCCGCCGCTGGCAATGAAACACTTTGCACCTCGTCGGCAATCAACACCTCGAAGGCCTCGTTGATACCGCCACTGCTGGCCTCCGCACGGATCTCATAACGGCCAGGGGGGACAACCTTGCCATCCGTGGCAAGGCCATCCCAATCAAAAGACACCATCCCTGGTGCCTGACTACCCAAACTGACGTTCTTTACCAGCTGACCGGCCGGATCGTAAATTCCGATATTCAGGCTGGAAACTGCATTGGGCAGTTCGACAGCACCCTCAATGACACCGCCCTGTTCCAGTACCGCATGAGTAGCGGGGATCAGGACAGTACGTCCGAGCATGCCGGCTGCCTGAAAGGTCTGGTTTGAAACCAGCGAGCCGGCCAGGTTCTGTATCTCGGTCTTCAGATCCTCGATGCCCGTCACCGTACCGAACTGTGCCAGCTGGCTCATGAATTCAGCATTATCCGCAGGCTTGAACGGGTCCTGGCTCTGCAGCTGGGTTGTCATCAGCTTTAAAAAGTCTTCCTGTCCCAGTTCGTTGCGTTTGCTGTTCTGCTGCACAGGAGCAGACAGTCCCAGGTCTGAAAAAAGTTTGGCATCTTCAATGGTGCTCATATCACTGCTACTCCGCTGTGTTGGCCGCTGCTACTGCCCGAGACGCAAGGTCTCGAGCAACAATTGTTTTGAGGTATTCGCCACTTCAACATTGCTCTGGTAGGAACGTGAAGCAGAAATCATATTGGCCATTTCCTCGATCATGTTGACATTGGAGGTGTAGATATAACCCTCAGCGTCTGCTTCCGGGTGCTCCGGACTGTACTGTTTGTTAACCGGCGCATCGCTTTCGACGATGCCACTGATCTCGACGGGAACAATCGCGGGATCACCACCGATCGCCTTCATGACGGCCGAGAAAACCGGCTGGCGTGCATGGTAGGCACCGGCTTCTGTGCCGCTGACAACTTCCGAATTGGCCATGTTGCTGGCCACGGTATTAAGTCGCACCGTTTGTGCACTCATCGCCGAACCGGAAACATCGAATATACTGAATAGACCCATGCTCACTCTCCCCTGATTGCCGTCATCAAGCCCTGTATCTTGCCACTCAGAAAACGCAGACTGGTGCGGTAGCGCACTGCATTCTCGGCAAACTTGTTCTGTTCAACCTGGGTGTCTACCGTATTGCCGTCCAGCGATGACTGGTTTGGCGTCCGGTAGAGCACATGCGCCCCGCCAACACGTCCCTGCGGTCGTATATGACCCTGTTGCGTCGTTGCCATGGACGTTGTGCTGTGTGCTGTCGCATCATTGAGGGCGGACTTGAAATCCAGATCCCGCGCCTTGTAACCGGGGGTATCCGCATTTGCCAGGTTGGAGCCAAGCACCTCGCCACGGCGCGCCCTTAATTGCAGGGCCTCGGCATGAAGCCCGAAATGGCGATCGATTACACTGGTCATGATGGTTCTCCAAATAAATCCTTTGTACAGACATTAGCAATCTGCATGCCAAGTATTGTCGTGACGGCGTCGCGGCTCATTCCAGGCGGTAACTGCGGGCGTGTTTACCCTATATACAAGGGGACGGGATTGAATAAGCAGGCGCCTGATACAGGCAGTGCACAGACCATGATCAACCTGCAGCGCGTACGAACCCTGTCTGCCGGCAACCATAAGCGGCAACACCCTGCCCGTGTGAGCGGCAACTGCTTGCCACCCGGACAGGCTATTAGCCTCTCTTGTGCAATACACACAGCATCATGCGGAACCTTTCACCATGCCCGGTAAACCAGAGAATTGCAGGCCAGGTGATTTGGCCGCAAAGACAGTGCGTATTGCTACTATCAGGTTCCACCACCCCGGGTGGTGACAGCAATGCCACTAGCCATGAGGTGATTTCCAGCTGCAGGTTTCTTATTCGCATGAGTTGGCACAGTAGTTGCCTTACATAACAGTAGAACTCATGAAGCACAGGGACTGAACATGAAGCACGGACTATTGCTATACGGATGCCTGGTCGCACTAATGGCCATCACCGCCACCGTAGCGGCAGACGCCATACAGAGCCACGATTCCATCCAGAAAAGCGCTGAACAATTCATCGCGGAAAAGGTCTTGTCCAGCCATGGCAGAGTACCCGTCGCCAGCGCCGGAAGCCTCGATTCGCGACTGCGCCTCAAGGAATGCGATGAACCGTTGCAGGCCTTTCAGCCTGCCGGCGGACGCTCACTGGGTAATACCACCGTCGGTGTTCGATGCCCGGGCACGCAGCCATGGACACTTTATGTTCCGGTCAAGGTCAGCATCCATGACACCATTGTGGTTGCCGTGCGTCCCCTGTCAAAAGGGACGATAGTACAGAATCAGGATGTAGAACTACTCGAGAAAGACCTGTCCGTATTACGATCCGGCTATTACAAGGACCTGTCACAGGTGATTGGCAAACAGGTCATACGCACCATCTCCATGGGAACAGCAATCACCACGCCCATGGTGAAACCGCAACTGCAGATCAAGCGCGGACAGCAGATAAGCCTGGTCGCCGAATCAAACGGACTCAAGGTGCGAATGACGGGTGAAGCACTTACTGATGGTGCTTCCGGCGAGCGCATCCAGGTTCGCAACCTGAGCACAAGGAAAGTGGTCGAGGGAATCGTGCACTCCGCAACAACGGTTCAGATTGCCCTGTAGACGAATTTCGCCGCGCCTGCCTGACCTGCCAGACGAGAAACAAATGGAAGCGGTTACCAGACAAGGAGTGAGCCGTCATGAAAACTGACATCAACTTACATTGGAACTGCAATAGGAATATTCCAGCATGATTACAAGACCCGATATATCCCAGGAACGCATGTGCAAACTCCTGGAACAGGAACTCGCTGTCAGCCAGCAGTTAAAACAGTTACTGACTGCCGAGCAGGCGGCCATCACCAACCATGACATTCCCGCTTTTGAGGAGATTATTGCCAGCAAGCAGGACACACTGGAACACCTCGCCGCACATGAGAAGGCGCGACTGTTTCTGCTGCAGTCTAACGGCATAAAACACGGACCAGAGGGAATGGAAGACTATATAAACAGCTGCCCTGATGACGGCCTTG
>CAMYIO010000001.1:1690-96665 GCA_947258515.1 uncultured Ectothiorhodospiraceae bacterium | reverse complement strand
CCAGGCCAGCCAGGATGCCCTCGGCTCGGCGCTGTCACGGCTGCTGGTGACAGTAGAGCGTTATCCCGACCTGAAGGCCAGCCAGAATTTTCTTTCCCTGCAGTCACAACTCGAAGGGACGGAAAACAGGATCGCCGTGGCACGCCGTGACTATATCCAGGCAGTGAAACGCTACAACACCGAGCTGCGCACCATTCCCGGCCGCTGGTGGCGTGATTTTCTCTACCCGGAGTCGGAACTGCGCGAGAACTTCACCGTGTCAGAGGAGCTTCAGCAGCTGCCGAAGGTTGACTTCCAGACAAGTGCGCCGTAACTCGGGATAACCTCGATGTATCGTGCGCATCGCCGCTACTGGCTGCTGCTGGCGCTGCTGTGCGCAGGCGTTGCATGGGCAGCACCTGATTTCCCGGCGCTGACGGGGCGCGTCGTTGATAGCGCCGGGCTGCTGCCTGTAAATGTGCAGCAGCAGCTGCAACAACAGCTCGCACAGCATGAGGACGAGACCAGTAACCAGGTGGTGGTGGTGACGTTGCCCTCATTGCAGGGCTATGCCATTGATGATTATGGCTACCAGCTGGGGCGCCACTGGGGCATTGGCCAGGGTGATCGTGATAACGGGGTATTGCTGCTTGTCGCCCCCAATGAACGCGAGGTGCGCATCGAGGTCGGCTACGGGCTGGAAGGCGCACTCACCGATGCCGGCAGTTACGCCATCATCGAGGATGTCATCCTGCCGCGGTTCCGTGAAAACGATTACGAGGCCGGTATCCTGCAGGGCGTGAATGCCACCCTTGGCAGCCTGCAAGGTACCTATGAACCCGTCGCCCGAAAAGCAGCTGCAGACCCTAACCGGTTGTTTATGCTGTTTGTTATCCTTATCAGTATCGGTGAGGGCTTCGCCTCTTTGTTTGGCTCCCGCGTGATTTCCGCCGGGGTGCTGGGCACAATCGCGGGACTGCTCGGCTGGCTGCTGCTCGGCTCACTGGCTATCGGGCTGGCGATGGCCTTCTTTGTGGCGGTCTTTCATTTTTTCATCGGTGGCGGTGGCGGTCCCACCAGCAGTCACGGTTATGGTAGCCGACGCGGCAGCGGCTATGGCTCAAGTGGCGGTTTTGGCGGTGGTGGCTTCGGAGGCGGTGGTGGTTCCTTCGGAGGCGGTGGCGCCTCGGGACGCTGGTAGCCAATGGCCTTTCTTGACGACAGCGAAAGGCGACGCATCCGTGACACCATCAGCGATGTCGAACGCAATAGCCGCGGCGAACTGGTCACGGTGATCACGCGCAGCAGTGATGACTACCGTTATATCCCCTACCTGTGGGCGGCCCTGCTGGCACTGCTGGTACCCGGGATACTGTCACTGGACGTCGTCCCGCTGGCAGCGTACCTCTATTACCTGGTGCAGATCTGCACGTTTCTGGGTACCGCCGTGCTCTTTAACTGGACGCCGCTCAAGGTGCGGCTGATCCCGCCCGCGGTAAGGAAACTGCGGGCTCACCGCCTGGCACAGGAGCAGTTTTTCCTGCAGAACCTGCATTCCACACCGGAGCGAACCGGCGTCCTGCTGTTTGTCTCGGTGGCAGAACATTACGTGGAGATCATTGCCGACAGCGGCATCAACGCTGTCGTTGCCGACAGTGCCTGGGAAGGCATCGTTGAACGCTTTGTAAAGGATGTACGCGACAACCGGGTTGCCGAGGGCTTTGTCACCGCCATTAATGCCTGCGGTGAATTGCTGGCAGAGCACTTTCCTGCGACCGGTAAAACAGACAACGCACTCCCTGACCACCTGGTCGAGCTGTAACGCCCTGCTCCTGAAAACAGGCCAGCCTTCTGGCCGCAGTCCCTGCGCCCGCGCAGGAAGCAATATTGATCACCCGGCCGCCCTGCCGGGGTGGACTCGATGCAGCCATGCAGAATCCCAGTCTTGTAAACAGCAGGGATTCAGCAGCGCTCGACCCCGGAGCCGCTTACGTTCAACGGTTGCGAGACCGGCTTCTTCGCAGCGGGTATCGACCACCTTCCGGACAAACAAAATAACCCGGGATGCGTATAGCTGCCAATGTACAGGGTCAGGCATGACCATGACAGGTTCGATTCCTTTCAACTCTCGCCAGCCAGTTTCTTCCATTCCGATGAGTCTATCCATTCAAGCATTTTTTCAACAGGCATCGGTTTCGCAATGTGGAATCCTTGTCCGTACTGGCAGCCCATCTCGATTAGATGTTCCATTACCTCTGTTGTTTCAATGCCTTCGGCCAATACATTTATTCCGAAATCCTTGCCGAGATTAATCATTGAGCTGACGAGAAACTCGTTAGTTTTGTCTGTCAGCAGATCTGTGACAAACGACTTGTCGATTTTGAGTTCCTGTATAGGTAGTTGCTGAAGATATGAGTAGGAAGAGTATCCGGTCCCGAAATCATCAATAGAGATCAGCACACCCAGCTCGCTGAGTTTCTGCAGATTTCTTTGTGAAGCTTCGCGGTTTACCATTATCGAGGTTTCGGTGATTTCCAGGATTAGCAACTGCGGGTCGGTCTTCCATATCCGTAACGCACGTTTCACCAGTTCAATCAGGTCAGGACTATCCAGCAGTTGAGGGGATAGATTCACCGCAATCCTGAAATCCGGCGATTGTTCTCGCATCAACATTGACTGATGCAGGGCAGTATTCAGAATCCAGAGTGTGATTTCCTGTAGCAGGTGACTCTTCTCGATGAGCGGTACCAATAACTCCGGGCTTACCCTGCCGTGCTTCGGGTGGTTCCAGCGTATCAGCGCCTCGGCCCCGTAAAGCTCGCGTGAAACAAGATTTACCTTGGGTTGGTAGTGCAGTTCAAAGGCTGATTGCATAAAGGCGGACTCAACTTCTGCCTCCAGCTGCTTACTCCTGTGAATCGTTTCAAATTGTGAACTGCCAGCATGCAAGATCCCGTTATTTACATCATGTGATGCCTGCGAGGCGGTCTCTGCCCCCAAAATCAGATTCTCGGCTGTAAGGCCGTTTTCCGGGTAAACAGCAACACCTGTCTTCGGGTAAATAGACATTTCCACACCGGTGAAGGGGCGCAGGCCATCAAGACTTTTAATGATTTTGTTGAAAGCCAGATCAATCATCGAGGAAAATCTCAGGTCGGAGATAATCAGTGCGAAGCGGTGACTGCTAATGCGTGCGATAATGTCAGATGGCCGCTTGATCTCCAGCAGCCTTGTATGGACAGCATCCAGAATCTGATCGGTTTTCCTGTATCCCAGTACCATGTTCAGCATTTCAATACGGGACAGATCTATTACCAGTAATGCCATGCGTCGGTTGTGCCTGTCGCAAGAACGAATTAAATCTTCCAGCGTGTGTATCAGGCCTGCATAGCCCGTCATGTGATCTGTGGCAACAGGACAATCAGGATCGGGTTCGCCAGCCATGATTTCGATAATGAAGCTGGTATGTGCTTTAGAGGTAGTAGTCGGAAGGGTCGATACCGAGCTCATCGGAATCGACCACTCTTTTGATATCCAGTACTGTGCCCTTGGTCTTCAGGGAATGTTCATACAAGTCTACTGTATTCGGGTGTTCGTACCTGACCTTGTCGGCATTCAGTATGAGAAGGATTTTCGGAAAGAGACGCCGCACACGGTTCTGGGACATCACAATACCTATCTGTCCGGAGTTAAGTTCCACAAGTGATCCGGTTGGATAGGCACCGATACAATGAATAAACTGCTCAATGAGATCTTCGTGAAAGTCAATGTTTCGCCAGTTATACATGGCACAAACTGCATCTGTAGGTGAGACTTTCTCTTTATAGGGGCGATTACTTATCATCGCATCATAGCAGTCGACAATTGCTGCAATTCTTCCGCAAACCGGTATTTTTTCACCCATCAGTGAATTCGGGTAGCCTTTCCCGTTTGCACGCTCATGATGCGTCTGGACCATGTCACGTACAATTCTGGGCAGGTCAGTCGTTTTGTCGAGCAGCTCAATGCCAAAGTTCACATGCTGGCGAACCAGCTTCATTGACAGGGGATTAAGTTTTCCCTCCGTGTCCAGCATGGTATTGGGCAGTTTTGTAATGCCTATATCAAGCAACAGTGCGCCCATGGAAATATCATGTATTTCTGTCTTGGTGAATCCCAGGTGCCGGCAAAAGGCGGCTGCGACGGCACAGCAGTTGACTGCATGCGTGAATTTATAGCTGTCCTTGTTCTTTATACGCTGCAGCAGCATGAAGGCGTCCGGGTTTCGCAACACGCTATCAACAATGCCGGTTGTTGTCTTGCTGACACTTTGCAGGTCGAGAACCCCCTCACTATGTGCAGTAGTGAATATATCCTTGATGGACAGTCTGCTTTCTTCGTTGATCTTTCTGGCTGTTTTCAGTTCCTGCTCTACGACAACTGTGTCGGTATACCTGCTACTGCCGCCCGCCTTGCTCGCAATCGCCTTGACATGCGATGTCGTTGACTGCTTGCTTTCTGCTTTTGCATGTCTGATTGCGGGATCTATTACTTCCTTGGCCTTGTTGACGAATACAAATTCACAGCACTTCCGGAGGGTGGCAATTTCATCGTCATCCTTTATGTAGAAACCCTGAAACAAAAAGGGCGTATCCAGCCAGGGCCTGTCCAGCTCCTGGACATACATGCCGGACCTGAGATCGTCACATGAAACTTTTTCAAGATAGTCGTCGCAATTCTCTGCAGATGATTGCATATTTGTTTTACCTGAATATTTCCGACGTGTAATTGATTACACTTATGAACCCGTTAGCATCCAACAGGAGCTAGTGCATGCCTGTGCTGTTGCCTGAACAATGGATTGCTCCCCAACTTCCCATTTACTCGACCTTGAAAGTAGCCCGACTGCTATCTTCTGACTCCTCATCGGACGTATTGTCATGGAAATCATATTCGCGGTTCCCGGAGGGCGCCTGTATAAAATAGCCCTGTGCGTAATTTACACCCAGTTCCCACAGGATCGCCAGGCTGGCCGGGCTCTCCACACCTTCGGCTATCGTCATATAATTGTGTTCTCTTGCCATAGCCATGATGGCAGTAACTTTCGCGAGGCTGTTCCCCTTCCGGCCGATACTTTCAACCAGGCCCTTGTCTATCTTCAGGTAGTCTGCGTGGATATGCTTAAGATGCTGCGCATGGGACGACATCCGGTAGTGCTCGATGGCGATTTTGCACCCTATTGAATCCAGCGCACTGGAGAGTGCTGACACATTTTTGATATCACTCTGTAGCGTGTTTTCGGCAACCTCGAATACAAGCTGTTCAGGATTGATTTTGTATTCCTTGATCTTTCTTATGATCCATATAGGGAGATCAGGATCTGCAACCGATTCCCGGGTCAGCTTGATGAACAGTGTCATATACTGGTGAAGGTTTTCGGCCATCATCTTCAGGATACTCTCGATGATATAGCGGTCAACCTCAACGGTCTGACAGGATTTCGCCGCCAGGGCGAAGAACTCACCCGGCAATATCATATTTCCATCTTCATCTACAATTCTGGTCAGCACCTCGAAATGGCTGCCAGCGACATCCTTGAGGGAAGATATTGGTTGGTAATATATTTCGATGCGGTTTTCGCTGAGTATTTTGCTTATTATTTCCTTATGGCCTTCATTGGAACCCTGGATAAGCTTCTCGTCCGCAATAGCACTGCTGACCAGCACACCGTTACCACCCGACAAACGGACGGCCTCGCACGCGAGGTCGGCCCGTGACATGACCTCTTCAGCGCTGCTGTCACTCTTTCTGACCGAGCAGATGCCAATACTGGATGTAGTAATCAGGGACTGTTCGGCGGATTCAAATATATAACTTTCGATCGTCGTTCGAATCGTGTCAGCCTTTTTATGTGTCACTTCCGTACTCTCACCGGAAGAGAGAACGGCAAAGGTACAATCACCGAAGCGGGAGACGATGTCATCTGTATCACAATGTGATGTGATAAGGTCAAAAATACCGTTTATTACCTGCTCGCTGTTCATAATCCCGATTTCATCCCTGACCTGGACAAAGTTATCCAGCAGGATATACATAACAGTCTGTTGTATTTCGGCATTGCCTGGTACGGTGAAAAGGTTATTCAGATGTGACAGGAACCGGTTTCTGTCGAATGCTTCTGCAACCGGCTGTGAATCCTGCTGGACCAGAGACATACCCTGAGTGACTGTGCTATCAGGCGGGGAAGAACTGGATAATGCTGTTTGCAGCTGTATGCACTTCTCTTCGGAGACCGACAGTGCGGCCCTGAGTTTATCTGCTTCTTCCTTTAGAGCATCAACTGTTGCAGATGCGTCTGCCTGCTCCAGCAAGCTGCTGTCAGCCAGTTGCACTGCCTCTCTGAGTTTCATAACTTCCTGTTCAAGTTCTTCGTGATTACTCAGTTGATCAACAAGCGCTTTTTGTCTGGCCTCGGAACTCTCAAGCGCAGATTGCAGATCAGCTACCCGGCTTTGCAGGGCGTCGGTATCTACGCTGCTTTGTGAGGTTGTATCCCCGGCTGCTGCCAGGTCAGAGCGTAACTGTTCAACCTCGGCTTCAAGCGTGGCTGCTACTTTAGCACTTTCGCTGTATATTTCCCGCTGTGCCTCGGCTTCTTTCAACCTTGCCTCAAGGGTATTCAGCGCCAGCTGCAGATTATCAATTGCTGCTGTTTTTTCCGGGTCCCCCTGCAGTAATTCGTTTGCAGCATCCAGTTTTGTTCGCAACAGTCCTATTTCCCGGGCTTTCTCCTCCAGTGCCTTTTTATGCAAGGAATTCTCGGAAGTAGATGATTCATGCAGTGCACGATTCAGGTTCTCGAGTTTCTCTGCATGTACTTCAAGTTCGCCATATACGGCGTGCAAGGATTCCAGCTCACCTGAAATGCTATTGATTTGCGCATTCAGTTCCTCACAGAGGCTGGCATGAGACTCGGATTGTGCACGTATCGATGCAGATTTCGCCTCGATTTCATCTTTTAATTCATTTATGTGCTCATTCTGCCATGAGACCTCTTTGTTTTTTAAATCCAGTTCACTGCTACGCTGCACAAGCAGCATTTCCCTGCTCTGGAGACCCTCATTCAGATTCTCGATCTCCTTGCTTAGCCGGGCGGTTTCCTGATTATGGTCTTTCTCCTGTTGATCGCTTTCCTTGATGACGGAATCAAGATCAGCAATCAGACTTTCAGCCTTCCTGCTGAGGCCGTTGATTTCTTCGTCACGATCGTCCAGTTCCTTGCGTTGAGCCTTTAACTGACCGTCCGCATCGTCAAGCCGTACTTTTAGATCATCAAGCTTGCCAGTTAACTCGATTGTCTCGCGTACAAATTCTTCCTGTGCATGTTGCGCTTCTGCTGTGCGTTGATGCAGCGCACCGCTCAGCTCTTCAATACGCGATGTCAGGTGACTGATTTCTTCAGCTGCACGCTGCCCCTCTGCCGTGCGTTGATCCAGTGCGCCGGTCAGCTCATCGACACGTGATGAAAATTGACTGATTTCTGCGTCACGTGCGTTAAGGGTACTTTCCTGTTCGCTTATTTGTTGCTGCAGCTGGTCCCGTATGGATTCTATATCGTGAATCCTATTAAGCATCAGCTCTTTATCCAGCGAATACTCTTCTTCTCTCCTGTGTCCCTTGTCGACCTCATTATTCAGCGCACTGTTGAGTGTCTTTATGGACTCGTTCAGTTCTTCGACACGGATGGCGTGTTTTACGAGTTGTTTACGTGAAGCATCGAGTTCATACAGTGCGACATTGAATGCAGCATTGAACCCGTCAGCAGCAGCGACCAGATCACTGATTGCGGGTTGTTCCATTGTGGATGTTTCGTCTGCTTGATGATCGCTCGCGGATAATTCCATGTCGGGAAGTACAGAATCAGGGGTCATGTCGTCTGTCATCTCTTTTGCTTCTTCATACTCACTGGCTGTCATGTCTGTCATATCCTGATTTTCCATGCTGTTATCCTGCTTCGGGCTTGTGCCATTGTTTTCTACCAGGGCATCTGTGCCTGTGTGTGCTTGTATTGGGCTCTGCACTGAATCCACCATGCCAATCAGTTTGGTAATCATGCTGTTCACGGTGTTGCTCTCCTCAACAGACCCGATGAGTGTGGTTATCTTGCCGCTATGACGTCTATCGACGATCAGAACAAATCCTTTATCTTTCATGAGTATTAAGCACGAGAACCTCAGGCGACACACCGAGCCTTGCCGACTGCCAGCGCATGGATAATTAACCCTGGAATATCAAAATGCGCTGGCGCTGTTCATTCTCAGGCGCGAATGTCTGAAATACCCGGATTACCGGGGCAGGGTGTCGATGGGGTGCTTTAACCAGAATCAGGAATGCATCGACCTGGCATACCTGGAAGATTATCGTGCGATATTTCCAGCGTTGTTCGGGTGGATGGAGATCCTGGTGCAGGGTCTGACCCTAGGCAAGCTCATCCGGGCATCAAGTAAAAAACTCTAACCCGCGGGGCTTGTCGACTTTGCCGATCAGGCCATTATGCGCCTTACTCTGCAGAAACGGCTTATCTTCGCTTCACCCAGAGGTCTTCAATCCCCAGTTGCTCGCTAATGACTCGCGCACTGCCGCGAGCCGCGGCGAGGCTGTCAAATCCGGCAACCTGCACACGATAGATGGTCTTGCCGTTGACGGCTGCCTCCACTTGCTCCGCTGCAACGCCCTGCTCCTGAAAATGGGCCAGCTTTCTGGCCGCAGTCCTTGCGCCCGCGTAGGAAGCAATATTGATCACCCAGTCGCCCTGCCGGGGCGCTACTGGTGCAGTATCCCGCGCCTTTGGCCGTACCTCTTTTTTCCGGCCAACCGCAACCGGCTCGAGTAACAGTGCCGACGGAGGCTCCGCGGTCATGGCCATGTCTACCGCCACGACAGCCTTTTCTTTGCCGGTGTTTCTGGCCATGTTGGCCGTCCATTCATCAAGGCGGGCCGTCATATAGCGCAGTTCTCGCTCAACATCCTGCAACCTGTTGTCATCTGTCGTGCGCAGTTGCACCAGTCGCTGTTCAATATCCTGCAACCGGTCTTCGTAGGGTTCGTGAGATTGCACCAATTGTAATTCGACATCCTTCAGCCGTTGCTCGTACATGCGGCGATCATCTGTCAGGCGTTGCTCGATTTCCCCCAAACGGAGTTCATAGGGGGCATTGCGTTCTGCCAGCCGGTTCTCTATCAATGCCAGGCGCTGCTCCAGGCGATCCCGGACCGGCGCGCTGTTGATGTTTTCGAGTTGGGCGGTGATCGCCTCAAGTTCCGCCTGCCGGTTCAAATAAAAAACCACGACGGCGGCTAGCAATAACACAAAGACAACCGTCAACAACTGCCGAATCAGCGAAAACCAGCGTTGTCCCGGCGGGCTCGCATCTTTCGGGCCGGGGTGACTGCCGATCCCGGGTGTTTTCGGTGGAGGGATGCGTCTACCGAGTCCAGGGGCATGCGCAGGAGGAGGCTTTACCGTGAAACCGGCTGCCCCTTTAGCCTGCAGTTGTCCAATAAACTTTTTTAGTCTTTTATCATCAGCGTGGATCACGGTTCACTCCTGTTCAGAGTTTTAGCAATCGGTTCGGTATCCGGGTAAACAGCACGATCACTACGGCCATAGACGGCTCCGTTCAACCCGTTGAGGCGGGGCACTGTCGATCGTAGCGCTGCGACGCAACTCCCCGCCAGCAGCCGGCGGCACTTCATTGGTGATTGACTCGATTGCGGGTATAGCTGACCGCGCATCCGCAGCAACAGCCGTCTGATCATCAGTCTCGCGCTCGTGCCGCATGGTCCATTCCCGTGCCAGTTGCTGCGCGGCGGCAATCTGTTCAGGCGTCATCTCCATGGCGAGGGTGTCACGATTCTCGCTGCCGAGATCAATCCCGTTGGCACCCGCCTGGTTGTACCACATATGGGCAAGCACAAAATCCTGCAATACCCCGCTGCCACTGGCGTACATATAGCCCAGATTGTTCATTGCCTTTGCATTTCCCTGATTCGCTGCCTGCTGGTACCAGCGGGCAGCCTCGGCATAGTCCTGCGGCACGCCTGCCCCCTTTTTGTGCATGACGCCAAGATTGAACTGGGCATCGGCATTGCCCTGTTGTGCAGCCAGCCTGAACCACTTCAAGGCCTCACCGTCATCCTGCGGGGCGACATCCCCCTTGATATACAGTTCGGCAAGCTGGTATTGCGCCTCGGCAAGGCCCGCTGCAGCCGCGCTGCGATACCACTTCAGGGACGCTGTGGCGTCCTCTGGCACACCGGTTCCATCAGCATATAAACGGGCCAGGTTGTAGCTGGCAGCGACGTGCCCCTGTTGTGCTGCTTCAGCAAAGTAGCGCGCAGCTTCTGTATAGCTCTGCCCAGCGTAGTACAGCCGTCCCAGGTTGAAGCGTGCCGTGGCGTCGCCCTGATCGGCAGCCGCACGGTACCACTGCATGGCTTCGTGGTAGTCCCGTGGCACACCAAGGCCGGCATCATACATATATCCGAGCGCGCACTGGGCTCTGGCCAGCCTCTGTTCCGCAGCCTGCCTGAACCATTTAACTGCACGGGTATCGTCCTGCGAGATCCCCAGCCCCTTGTGATACATGAGGCCAAGATTGTACTGCGCCCTGGCATCACCCTGTTGTGCCAGTGGCTGCCATGCTTTTAACGCACCTGAGTAGTCGCCCTGCTGCCAGGCCGCCTCACCGTCATGCCATCCTCCCTGTACCGGGTTGACGGCTGCCAGCAGGCAGCATCCAAGGATTATCAGCGAGACGTTCCGGTTCACGCGTTCATGATCACTCCACACAGGTCAGCGTCATTATAGGTATTTTTCAGCCGCAGTCATCACTATCCCCGCACTCTGGAAAATAACCCGGGTTCGAGCGGACTCCTAGCATTCAATCACGTTTACAGCAAGGCCACCCCGGGAAGTCTCTTTGTACTTGGTTTTCATATCGGCGCCGGTATCGCGCATGGTCTTGATGACCTTGTCGAGTGACACGAAATGGGTGCCGTCACCACGCAACGCCATGCGCGAGGCATTGATGGCCTTTACCGCACCCATGGCATTGCGTTCTATACACGGCACCTGCACCAGCCCGCCAACCGGATCACAGGTCAGTCCGAGGTTGTGTTCCATGGCGATCTCCGCCGCGTTCTCAACCTGTTCGGGCGTGCCACCAATGACCTCGGTGAGTCCCGCGGCGGCCATTGAGCAGGCCGAACCGACCTCACCCTGGCAACCGACTTCTGCGCCGGAGATGGAGGCATTCTCCTTGTAGAGGATGCCGATGGCACCGGCAGTCAGCAGGAAACGCACCACGCCATCCTCGCTATGACCGGGACAGAAATTCCGGTAGTAGTGCAATACGGACGGGATAATACCGGCGGCGCCATTGGTGGGCGCCGTCACCACCCGCCCGCCGGCCGCATTCTCTTCATTGACGGCCAGCGCGTACAGATTGACCCAGTCCATGGTGCCGAGCGGCACCCGGTGCAGCTCCTGCTCACTGGACAGCTGGCGATGCAGCCTGGCGGCGCGCCGCGGAACCTTGAGGCCGCCCGGCAGCACACCCTCGGTGCGACAGCCACGCGTGACGCATGCCTGCATCACCTCCCAGATATGCAGCAGGCCGGTCCTGATCTCTTCATCCGTGCGCCATACCCGTTCGTTCTGCAGCATCACCTGGCTAATGGATAAGCCATGTTCGGTGCACAGCTCCAGTAATGCCTTCCCCGTGGTGAACGGCAACGGCAGCACGGTCCGGTCTTCGACAATGCGATCGGCGCCGGCCGCGGCCTCGTTGACCACGAAGCCACCCCCTACGGAATAGTAGCTGCGTTGCTGCAACAGCTGGTCGTTGCTGTCGAAGGCATGAAAAGTCATACCATTGGGGTGATAAGGCAACACTTTTCGCTTGTGGAATACCAGGTCCCGCTTAACATCAAAGTCCAGCGTCCTGTTACCGGGCAACTGCAGCTGACCACTACTGTTGATCTGCTCGATGCGGGCGGGAATACTGTCGGTATCCACCTGCTCCGGCACCTCGCCCTGCAGACCAAGCAGCAGCGCCTTGTCGGTACCGTGTCCCTTGCCGGTTGCACCCAGCGAGCCAAACAGCTCGACCTGCAAGCGTGACACCTTGCCAAGCAGTCCGCTGTCCGCCAGCCCCTCCACAAACATGCCGGCCGCACGCATCGGCCCGACAGTATGTGAACTGGAGGGACCGATACCGATCTTGAAGAGATCAAAAACACTGATAGCCAAGGTACACCTGCCTGATAAGAAATGCCTTCGCTATAGTATGCCGTTTAAATTGCCTGTGCACGACTCACCCTGACAAATCGCAAGGATTTTCCAGATCCGCCAGACAACCGGCAGGACAGGGAAGCCGGGACTGTTCTACAATGCAGCCTGCCTCGGCTGTTAGCTCATTTCAAAGTAATCAAGGAGAGAGACATGGGTGGTTTTTCATCATTTGCGCTGGTGGTACTGGTACTGGCAATCGTCACGGTTATCGCGGGTGTCAAGGTAGTTCCGCAGGGTTACGAATGGACGGTGGAGCGCTTCGGCCGTTACCGCTCGACCCTGCGCCCCGGACTGAACCTGATCGTTCCTTATATTGACCGTATCGGGCACAAGCTCAACATGATGGAAACGGTGTTCGACATCCAGAGCCAGGAAGTCATCACGCGTGACAATGCCATGGTGCGCGCAGACGGCGTCGTCTTCTACCAGGTACTCGATGCGGCCAAGGCGGCCTATGAGGTCAATGACCTGGGGCGCGCGATTAACAATCTGACCATGACCAATATCCGAACCGTGATGGGCAGCATGGATCTTGATGAATTGTTATCGCAGCGCGACAAGATCAATGCCCAGTTGTTGATTGTGGTCGACGCCGCGACCACGCCGTGGGGTGTCAAGGTCACGCGTATCGAAATCAAGGATATCCAGCCGCCACAGGACCTGATCGATTCCATGGCGCGCCAGATGAAGGCCGAACGTGAGAAGCGTGCCGTCATCCTTGATGCCGAGGGCCTGCGCCAGTCAGAAATTCTGCGTGCAGAGGGTGAAAAAATAGCTGTTATGCTGGATGCTGAAGGCCGCAAGGAGGCCGCGTTTCGGGATGCCGAGGCGCGTGAACGCGCGGCGGAGGCTGAAGCAAAAGCAACACAAGTAGTTTCTGACGCAATTTCCAAGGGCGACGTCAATGCCATCAATTATTTCGTGGCACAGAAATACGTGGATGCCCTGCAGAACATCGCATCCGCACCGAATCAGAAACTGATATTAATGCCACTCGAGGCCTCGGGAATCATAGGCTCGATTGCCGGCATTGCCGAACTGGCCAAAGAGGCTCTGGGTAAAGGGAAGTCATCATAATGGATGCCATTTTATCCGGCATTGACTACTGGCACTGGTGGATACTTGCCGGCATTCTGCTAATTTTTGAAATCAGTGCGCCCAGCTTTTTCTTCCTGTGGCTGGCCATCGCCGCAGCCATCACCGGATTCGTGTTGCTGGCCATGCCCGATCTTGGCTGGCAGTACCAGGCTATGACCTTCTCGGGGCTCTCGATCGCGAGCATTGCCGCATTCCGTCGTTACAGGCGGTCCAGGCCAATGGTCACCGACCAGCCCACCCTGAACAGGCGTGGCGAACAATACGTTGGCCGTACCTTCACCCTCACTGAACCGATCATCAACAATAACGGTGTCATCCGCGTTGACGATTCCACCTGGCGAATCAATGGCGCCGACCTGCCAGCCGGTTCGACCGTAAAGGTCGTGGGTGCGCAGGGAGTCATGCTGCAGGTTGAGGCGCTTGAGAAATAGATCACCTCGTTATCGTCTGCCTGCAAACAGGGCCATTGCCTTGAGTGTGACCCGTGTTGCTCATGGGTTGCCGGCCGCGGCCGGCAGGAAATAGCGTGCTGTTTCAGGTGGTTGCTGCAAACCCGGCGATGCGCTGAACGCCGGAAATTTACCGGGTCACCAACCTCCCTTCCCTGAGATAAGTCAAACTCGCGGCCTCGCTCGGGTATAATAGCGAAACTCCCAGAAGCCATTTTTTAGCCGGATCACTCCATGCGCGCATTCACCCTGTTACTGGTATCCAGCCTGTTGTTGTCAGCCTGTGCGGCCGTGGACGACAGCAAGAAATCCATCACCCTCGACAAGGCACTCTGGCAATACGAAACAGCCATACGCTGGGTGGACTTCAGTTCCGCCAACAGCCTGCGACGACCTGAAGGCAATGCCAGCCATTCACCAGACCCGGCATTACTCAAGCACATCAAGGTCACCTCGTACGAAGTAATCAACAGTACGACCTCGGCCGACCATGCCGAAGTCAAAATGGCGGTTGAGATTGTCTACTATAATGACGAGCGCATGACACTGACGACACTGACCGACAATTGTTTCACTGATGGCCTGGTGGGGGACTGTGCTCGGCGGTACGCTGGGATTCATGTTTGGTGGCCCGCTCGGGGCGTTGCTTGGTGCTGCCCTGGGTCGAAACTTTGACCGCGGTATAAAAATCACCGACCAACACGGGGCTTTCGGCGCTGGCCAGCAGGAGCGCGTGCAGGCCGCCTTCTTTACCACGACCTTCTCGGTAATGGGCCATATCGCAAAGATCGATGGCAAAGTCACAGCGGCCGAGATTGCCGCGGCTGAAGGCATCATGAGTCACATGCAACTCGGCTCACAGCAGCGCAAGACAGCCATCAAACTGTTTAACGAGGGCAAAAAAGACGGCTTTCCATTAGATGACGTGATCATGCAATTCCGCCGTGAATGCATGCGTCGGCGCAATCTTGCACAGGTATTCCTCGAAATACAGATTGCCACAGCCATGGCTGACGGTCATCTGCATGCCGGTGAAAAGCGCGTTCTGTTCAGCATTGGCGAACAACTGGGATTCGACCGCGCCGACATTGAACACCTGTTCAGCATGGCCGGCCCCGGTCCAGCGGCGGGCACGCACAAGCAATCCATATCGAAAGCCTATGACATACTGGGCATCAGCAGGTCTGCCAGTGACGCGGAAGTAAAAAAGGCCTATCGGCGCTTGATGAGTCAGCACCACCCTGACAAACTCATTGCCAAGGGACTGCCGGAAGAAATGATAAAGTTTGCGACTGAAAAGACACAGGAAATCAAGGCGGCCTACGAGCAGGTAAAGGACAGCCGGCACAAGACATAAAACGGTAAAATCCATAACGATCATTGACAGGTACTCAAACATGAACACGAAAACATTCTTGATTTATTTGCTGCTGTGTTTCTCGATCGCCGGCCAGTCCGTGTCGGCAGCGACCGGCGCACCAATCAGGGATTACCCGTTCGAACAAGTGGCAGAAAATACCTGGGTCATTCATGGCCCCCTGGAAATGCCTAATGTCAGCAACCAGGGATTCATGAACAATCCGGGGATCGTGTTAACCGGTAGTGGCGTCGTGGTCATTGACCCGGGTTCCAGTGTCCAGTCAGGTGAAATGGTTTTAAGGATGCTGAAAAAGGTCTCTGATCAACCGGTAATCGCCGTTTTCAATACCCACATACACGGTGATCACTGGCTGGGTAACCAGGCAATCCGCGCCGCCTACCCGGATGCACCGATTTACGGCCACACGGAAATGCTGGCCATGGTGGCTGCCGGCAACGGTGACACCTGGGTTGAGTTAATGGATCGACTGACAGAAGGCGCCACCAAAGGCACCCGTGTTGTCGGACCCGGCAATGCTGTCAAGCACGGTGACACCCTCAAGATTGGCAACAAGACCTTTCGTATCCACCATTACGGACAGGCGCATACCCGCAC
Organism: uncultured Ectothiorhodospiraceae bacterium; assembly: GCA_947258515.1. Taxonomy (GTDB): domain Bacteria; phylum Pseudomonadota; class Gammaproteobacteria; order UBA9214; family UBA9214; genus UBA9214. The sequence goes on along the minus strand of CAMYIO010000001.1, from coordinate 80,830 downwards.
CGATATCATGATCCAGGTCGAGGAAGACGGGGTCATTTTCCTGGGCGATAATGTCACCGCGAACCGTATCCCGAGAATGACGGACGGCAACTTCATGGGCAACATCAGCACCGTCGAGAAAATACTCGAAATCAAGGTGAAAACCTGGATACCGGGGCACGGACCGACCGGGGATGCAGACATGGTGAAGGCCTACCGTAGCTATCTGCAGGCCGTCTATTCCTCGGCGGAAAAGGCGTTTAATGAGGACCTGGACAGCAGCGATGTCAAGGCGATTTCCCTGCAAGAAACGACGAAATACAAGGACTGGTCCGGTTATGACGAAGAGTTGGGCCCGCAGGGCGCGCAGGCCTATATGGAAGTCGAGGCCGCCGAGTTCTGACACTTCACCCGGGTTAGAACAGGATAGTATTCTTCCGGAATCGGGTACCAGCGGCGGTTTCCGGCCGATAACAACATCATCCCGTTTGCATTGCAATACAGATCGAATACTGATACTCCCCGATGAAGGCGCCGACCCGCCTCCACCGACTGGCACCGGTGCTGACTTCTTTGACGAACAATGGGGACTTAACAACACCGGTCAGCTTTTGATCGACCCGACTCTCGGTACTCAAACATTAACCGGCACACCCGATGCTGACATTGACGCACCGGATGGCTGGGACATCAGTACCGGTGACGCCGGCGTGAAAATCGCTGTTCGCGACAGTGGAGTCGATTATGCGGCGGTGGAGTTTGCCGGCAAGTGCGTCGAGCAAATCAGCTTCGTTACCGATTACAGTGCCACGCTGAACGACATTGTTGCACATGGCACCCATGTCGCCGGCATTGCCGCGGCCAACACCAATAATGGCATCGGCACTGCCGGCGTCGGCTGGCAGAGTTCCATCGGCAACCTCAAGGCCTGTTACGCATACCAAATCGACTTGTTTCCTCCTTTAATGATTTACATTACCGTCGGCGTGTGCCCGGTGTCTGCCTCGGCGGAGGCCATCACCCATGCCGCGGACAACGGCTACCACGTCATCAATATGAGTTACGGCAGCGACGTCATGCCATTTACCTTTCATTATAACGACGGCGACCTGGCGCCGCTCTGCGCACCGGATGGCATGATCAACGGCGCTGACCTGCTGATCGGTCAACGGATCGTACTGGGCCTGATCACCGCCGGCATACTCGAACTCTCGCACGGTGATCTCTACCCGCCCGGTAATCCGGATGGCGTCATCAATATTCAGGATATGCTCCTTTTGCAGCAAATAGTCACCACACCCTGATGTCCAACAATCCCTGGGACCGACCGGTTCAGGATGCTTCGCCCGTTTACGCCCCTCTTGCGATACGATCCGGGCATTTCCTGTAAACAGGCACAATCTGAGCTGGAGACCGGGGTCTTTCTATTCTCGTTTGCATAATCCAGGCACACCTACCGGATAGTTCGCAGGCATCAGCCACAGTACAAATCACATAAAGCATTAGGGATACAGCCGCTTTATGCCTACTATAGTGGCCTCTGCCACCGGACCGTACCAGACTCTCTTACCCGAACATGAACAACGAGACAGACCCGCAACCGGCAGACTATGCCGGCCTGACACCCGATACCCTGCTGGATGCCGTCGAGCAGTGCGGTTACCTCAGTGACGGCCGCTTTCTCGCGCTCAACAGTTATGAGAACCGTGTCTACCAGGTCGGCATGGAAAATGGCACGCCCATGATTGCGAAATTCTACCGTCCGGGGCGCTGGTCAACCGAGGCCATCATCGAGGAGCATGAATTTTCGCTGGCACTGGCTGAACAGGAAATACCGGTCGTAGCACCCCTGGTCTTCGACGGGACATCACTGCACAGTTTTAATGGCTACCGGTTTGCCCTCTTCCCCCGCCAGGGCGGTCACTGGCCTGAACTGAACTCACAGGAACATCGCGAATGGATGGGCCGGTTTATCGCACGCATTCACATGGTGGGGGCCACACAGACATTTACCCACCGACCGACACTGGACATCGACAGCTTTGGTTATCGTTCATACCAGTACCTGCTTGCCGAGGATTTTATTCCCTCGCACATTGAAATAGCCTACCGCACACTTGCGGAAGACCTGCTGCAGCAGATCACCGGGATTTACAGCATTGCCGGTAACGTACACACCCTGCGCCTGCATGGTGACTGCCACCCGGGTAATATTTTATGGACAGACCAGGGACCGCACTTCGTTGATCTGGATGATTGCAGAACCGGGCCGGCTATTCAGGACATCTGGATGCTTATTTCCGGTGACAGGCACGAAATGCAATACCAGTTGATGGACATCATGGAGGGTTATCTACAGTTCCGTGACTTTGATCACCGGGAACTGCAGTTGATTGAACCGTTACGCACCCTGCGCATCATGCACTATGCTGCCTGGCTGGCACGGCGCTGGAATGACCCGGCATTCCCGCAAGCATTCCCCTGGTTCAATACACCGCGGTTCTGGGAAGAACACGTTCTGTCACTAAGAGAACAGGCGAGCCTGCTGGATGAACCGGCAATCGTTATTTAATATCAAAAGGTGTCATTGATGACTGCCACTATCGCTGTGATTGCCGTCGCCATCCTGCATCTTGTATTTCTGATACTGGAAATGTTTCTCTGGAGCAAACCGCTGGGACGTCGAATCTTTGGATTGAATCGTGAATTCGCCGAGCAGACTGCCAGTCTGGCGGCTAACCAGGGGCTCTACAATGGCTTTCTCGCCGCCGGCCTTGTATGGGGACTGGTTTCCCGCCAGCCTGGAAACGATATAACCGTGTTTTTTCTTGCCTGTATTATCGTCGCCGGCATTTATGGTGCAATGACGGTTAAGACCTCGATTCTGTGGGTGCAGGCATTACCCGGCGCAGTTGCGCTGTTACTGGTGCTGACCTCAGGCTGACCGCATTGAGGCAACATCCACCTCGAGCAACGGCACAGGCCTCGATATACCGTATCCCTGCGCATAATCAATACCAATTTCAGCAAGCTTATTGAGTATCCCGTCGTTCTCTACAAACTCTGCAATCGTCTTTATACCTATGACACTCGCCAACTGGTGAATGGAACTGACCATCGCGCAATCTATCGCGTCTGTTTCCATGTTTCTGACAAAACTGCCATCGATCTTCAAATAATCGACCGGCAGATTTTTCAGGTAGGTAAATGAACTCAAGCCACTGCCAAAGTCATCCAGTGAAAACCGGCAGCCCAGTCGCTTGAGTTCACGCATAAACTCCTTCGCTGCCTCAATATTGGCAATGGCGGCCGTCTCGGTAATTTCAAAGCATACAAGGCCAGCGGGTACTTCATGGTTTTGCATCTCGGCTTTTATATGGTCCATGAATCCGGCATCCGAGACTGAGGCACCCGACAGATTAATGGCTATCGTATCCAACCCAGAAATTCCCGCATTCATGCGGTGTCCTGCATACCAGGAGAAACTGTGGCTCACCACCCAGCGATCAAGGCCGGTCATCAGGTTGTAACGTTCGGCAGCAGGCAGAAAATTGTCAGGCGTTATAATGTCACCATTGTCATCGATCATCCGCACCAGCACTTCAAAGTGATGACCGGCATTTACATCCGGAATTACCGGTACAATATCCTGACAATACAGTACCAGCCTGTCGGATTTAATCGCTTCTTTCAGCCTGGAGACCCACTGCATCTCACTGTGTCTGCGTGCAAGGCTCTGGTCTTCCTGGTAATAGATATGAAGACGGTTCCCGCCTGCATCTTTTGCAGCATGACAGGCGAGGTCCGCTTCAATCATCACTGCTGTTGCACTGCGGGTATCTGCGTTTATCACCGCCATCCCGATACTGGCGGTGACATCAAAAACGCGGTTACATGCCGAGAAATTTAAATCATGAATTTCGGTGAGCATCAATTCAACCAGCTCATCAGCACTGTCCAGGGAACAATTTTTCAGCAACACACCGAATTCATCACCACCCAGCCTGGCAAGTACATCTGATTCGCGCAGGCAGCCATGGATCAGGCCGGTAATCTCCCTGATCAGGGCATCGCCTGACTCATGGGAACAGGTGTCATTAATAATTTTCAACTGGTCAATATCAACATAGCAGAGCACATGGCTCTCATCCGCATGCACGGCAGATTTGACAGAGTAATTGAGTCGATTCTCGAACTCGGTGCGATTAATAAGACCGGTGAGCGCATCATGGGTTGCCTGGTATGATATCTTTTGCTGCATCTGCCTTGCTTCGGTTACATCATGGATAACCAGTATGGCGCCCAGTGCGGACCCGCTCTCAAAAAGTATGGGTGAAGCAGAATACTGAACGGAAAAACACTCTCCGTCATGACGTTGCAGGCTTATATCACTGCCTGACCGTATTATTTCACCATGACGAAGACACTGCGTAACCGGCGCTTCGAGCAAAGACTGACTGTCCTCCTCAAACAGGCACAATATCCGTGATAGCGGCAACCCCCGGGCAATACGACTCTCCCAGCCGCTTAGTTCCTCCGCCCTGGGGTTCAGGTACTCAATCTGGCCGTTGACATCAGTTGTGATCACAGCGTCTGCAATCGAGTGCAATGTCACCTGCGCACGCTCTCTTGCCTGCTCCAGGTCAAACTCTGCCTGTTTGCGACCTGTTATATCGAGAATATAACCGGCGTAATGTGTCAACACGCCCGCATCATCCTTCACCGGAATGCTGTAGCTATAAACCCAGCGGACATCGCCATCAGCGCAGACAATACGATAGTCGACCCCGATATAGTGCGTTCCATCCTGTCCCGACTGCAGTTCTGATTCGGCAATCCTCTGCACATCACTTGCATGCACAATGCTGGCATAGCCGGTCTTTTCCTCAACCAGGCGCTTGCTGTCATATCCATACTGGGAAACCGTTTCAGAGATATATTCGATAGGCCAGCCCTGTTCTGCACTACAGCGAAACACGGTAACGGAACCCTTTGTAAATAATTGACGCTCACGCAGCAACTGCGTCTGTACCTGATGTCGATTGCTCACTTCTGCCTGCAATGCAACATTGATATCTGCTGTCTGACGCAACAGCACATTATTCTCATCGCGGAGCTGCAGTGATTGAATCACATTCTTGTTATAGTTCCTTGCTATCACCAGCAAACCACCGGCAAAAAGCATTAGCAACAACCCCATATTGTGACTGATACTGCTGTTATGCATCAGCATGGACTGGGCAGGAATCAGTACAGCAGGCACCAAGAAGGCGATATAGACAGGCAGCACTGCAGCATTAGATGAAATCGCGCCGGCAAGCACACCGGCCAGACTCATAAGGGTAAGTGTCTGGTATTCAATCGGCCACGAAAAACTGAACAGCAGGCCAAGACAACCCCAGATGATGCCCGAGAACAGGGCACCCGAGAGGAACAATACAAGCCAGCGGGAAGACGCCAGTTGTTCTTTGCGTGCATGCTTGTACTGGTATACGAGCACCAAACGCGCAACAGTCAGGATAGACTGCGCACCCAGCCAGATCACCAGCTGGCTGTGGCCTGCAACACCCCAGAGTCCCAGTGCTACAAAAACGGCCACAATGAATGAAGTTACCAGGGCAGCGGTTGCCTGCGTGTATACGAGCTCTATCTTTTGATTCTCCAGCTCGGGCTCGAACACATTCACATCGTGAATGACAAGCTCATCGAGACCGGTACCCTCGCTATCAACATTAGCCTGCCCGTACTCGTTCGAACCCATACCTGATGACCTGTCATACACCGTTTTGTGTTGGCTTAATGCCTGCAAGGCACAGAAAAATATAAACTTTTATAGAAAAGGTATCGGACGGGATCAGGGTATATTTAGACCGCGTACAATATTACACCTGCAAACGGACAGACCTCTCCGCATTCGCAGCAGCGATTAATGGCTATCTAATTGATATTTAGATTAATTTAAATGGTCCGACAGAAACGCCGCCGGGATTAATTGCGCGGCATGGCTCACGAAGTGATGCGTTACTTTTTAGTCTGCTCCGTTTCCGTCTCTTCGGGAAAATCGGCAAACGTATCTGTAACGCGTTTTGATGAATACAGGTAGATGATAATCGCGACCGCCGCCGCGAGCTGGCCCCAACCATAAATATTGATCGAATGGGTAATATTCGCCAGAAAAGGGATAAAAATGACAATAATGTTCAAAACCGCGGCCGCCACCAGCAATTTTTTGCCGTTTCGCCACAGTGACTGCACAAATTCTGACGCATCCGGCTTCCTTTTGGCATAAGCGAAGACAAGCAACAGAACAGGAATGGTCGCAACAAATGCCAGAAAAAATCCAAAGTCATTGGGATAAACAAGGTTCTTCAGGCCACTGACGCTGTCTGATTTAGCTCCCCGCCCCATCTGGATGGTCGAGACTTCCAGTAAAAACGGCCGCAGGAAATACACGATAATAAACCACATATTGGAGTCCAGTTTCAGACTCATGTATTTGTCATAGGCAGTAAACGGGTAGACCCTGGACATGACTAACTGACCTTGATTTATTACGTCGGCTTCACAAATAAAACGGGTTAAATAATATCTAACACTCGCTCAACAATAATTTCAACATAAAAAAGGCGGCCGCAGCCGCCTTTCTTCAACATACCGATCCCGGCTAGTTTACCGTGGGATCGAGCTCACCGCTTTCATAGCGCTTGTACATATCTTCCAGCGTGATCACCTTTATCTTCGATGCCTGACCGGCGGTTCCAAAGGCCTCGTAACGCGCCTTGCAGATATCACGCATACCGTCTGTAGCCGCTCTCAGGTACTTACGCGGATCGAAGTTCGAAGGATTGTCATGCATGTGCTTGCGAATGGCACCGGTAGAGGCCATACGCAGGTCTGTATCGATATTGACCTTGCGCACACCATTCTTGATGCCTTCCTGAATTTCCTCGACCGGCACGCCATAGGTCTCACCCATGTTGCCACCATGCTCGTTGATCATCGCCAGCCAGTCCTGCGGCACGGATGACGAACCGTGCATAACAAGATGAGTATCCGGAATGCGCGCATGTATTTCCTTGATGCGGTCTATGGCAAGAATGTCACCGGTCGGCGGGCGGGTAAACTTGTAGGCGCCGTGACTGGTACCGATGGCAATTGCCAGGGCATCGCACTTGGTGTCTTCAACAAACCTTGCCGCCTCTTCCGGATCGGTCAGCAACTGGTCATGTGACAGCACGCCCTCTGCACCGGAACCATCCTCTTCTCCGGCCATACCGGTTTCAAGTGACCCCAGACAACCCAGTTCACCTTCGACAGACACACCACAGGCATGTGCCATTGCAACCGTCCTGCTGGTTACGTCGACATTGTATTCATAGCTCATCGGCGTCTTCATGTCCGCGCCCAGTGAACCGTCCATCATGACCGAGCTGAAACCCAGTTGTATGGAACGCTGGCAGACTGATGGTGATGCACCATGATCCTGGTGCACGCAGACAGGAATGTGCGGCCACTGTTCAACAGCCGCCTGGATGAGGTGACGCAGGAACGGAGCCCCCGCATAGGAACGTGCTCCGGCTGATGCCTGGCAGATAACCGGGCTGTCAGTTTCGTCGGCCGCCTCCATGATGGCATGCATCTGTTCCATGTTGTTGACGTTATAGGCCGGGACACCGTAACCGTGTTCGGCAGCGTGGTCCAGCAGTTGGCGTAAGGATATAATGGCCATTGTCTTCTCCTAAAATTCTACAGGTTACAGGTTAGTCGTTCACTTGAATGTTACAGATGTTCAGGCTCCAGGAGCCATTTTGAGCGCCGCCATTCAGGGCAGTCACCCGGTATAAAACTATTGCTCCATAATTTCGTGTTCACCAACGCGTATGATCTTCATGGCATTGGTGCCACCGTGCACTCCCATCAAATCACCCTTGGTGATAATTACCAGATCTCCGTCACGTACCGCACCACGCCGCATCAGTTCATCAATCGCTTCCTTGTTGACTGTCGCATGGTCCGGTGTTGTTACATCAAAACTGACCGGATACACGCCGCGATACAGGGTCACTTTTCTGCGTGTTTCGACCAGGCGCGTCATCGCAAAGATCGGGATGCCGGAGCTGATGCGGGACATCCACAATGCGGTTGCACCTGACTCGGTCAAGGCAGCAATGGCCTTCACACCGAGGCTGTTAGCAGTATATATTGCCGCCTTTGCAATGGCCTCATCGGCCCGATCGAAACGTATATTGATGCGCCGCTCTGTCGCCGAGGTACTGCGCTGACGTTCTGCACCGGCACAAATCCGGTCCATCGCTTCAATCACCTTGGCCGGATAACGGCCCGCCGCCGTTTCCGCTGACAACATCACTGCGTCAGTACCGTCAATAACCGCATTGGCCACGTCAAACACTTCGGCACGCGTGGGGATCGGGTTTTCAACCATGGACTGCATCATCTGGGTCGCTGTTATTACCACACGATCATGCGAACGGGCCACGCGTATGATTCTCTTCTGCACGGCCGGTAATTCAGCATCACCAATCTCAACACCGAGGTCACCGCGTGCAATCATGACGGCATCTGCTGCTTCTATGATTTCCTCTAGTGCATCAAGGGCCTCTGCACGTTCTATCTTGGCGATAATACCACCGTGTCCCCCTGCGGCGCGCAACAGTTCACGCGCCTCGTGAATATCATCCGCACATCGAGGAAAGGAGATCGCCACATAGTCTGCTCCCATGGCAGCGGCGACCTTGATATCTTCACGGTCTTTCTCTGTTAGCGATGCAGCGGACAGTCCGCCACCGAGGCGGTTGATTCCCTTGCTGTTGGTCAGCCGCCCGCCGACAACGACCCGGCAACGAACCTCGGTACCCTCTACCTCCTCGACCCAGAGCACCAGCAAGCCGTCATCAAGCAGCAGGGTATCACCACGGGAAACATCATCTTGCAGGCCCTTGTAGGTAACGCCCACCCTTTCCCGGTTACCGGCATCCGCAGCCAGTGCCGAATCAAGGATAAAGTTATCGTTTTCCTCCAGCTGGATCATGCCCTCCTTGAAACACTCGATGCGAATCTTGGGGCCCTGCAGATCAGCCAGCACGCCAACCTGGTGTCCATGTGCGCGTGCCCGGTTACGCACACTCTCTGCGCGATTGATATGGTCGTCATGGGTACCGTGCGAGAAATTCACACGGACAACATCCATACCGGCCTGGATCATTTCATCCAGGACATGCCTGGCATCCGTGGCCGGGCCAAGGGTAGCAACAATCTTTGTTCGTCTTGGCATAAGGCCTGTTGATATTATTCTTGAATGTGCTAACTGAATGGGCGCACTATTTCGCCCGTTCTTCCAGCATCGCCACTGCCGGAAGTTTCTTGCCTTCCAGAAATTCGAGGAAGGCGCCACCACCAGTTGAGATATAGGACACCCTGTCCGCAATGCCGTACTTGTCCACGGCTGCCAGCGTATCACCGCCACCGGCAATCGAGAACGCATCAGATTCCGCGATCGCCAGGCCAAGGACCCTGGTACCTTCGCCGAACTGATCGAATTCGAACACTCCGACCGGTCCATTCCAGACAATGGTTCCAGCGCTCTTCATCATCCCGGCAAATCTGGCCGCCGTTTCCGGACCGATATCGAAGATCATGTCGTCATCCGCAACATCCTCGACCTTTTTGACAATCGCCTCGGCAGACTCGGAAAATTCCTTGCCAACGACAACATCCGTCGGCACCGGAATTTCACCGCCTTTTGCCCGCGCGGCCTCCATCAGGCGTTTCGCCTCGGGAATCAGGTCCTCTTCAACCAGCGATTTACCGACATTGTAGCCACTGGCGGCAATAAAGGTATTGGCGATACCACCACCCGGGATCAGTTGGTCGACCACGCCGGACAGGGATTCAAGCACCGTCAGTTTTGTAGAAACCTTGGAGCCACCCACGATGGCCGCCATCGGTCTGGCAGGATCACCCAGCGCCTTGCCAAGCGCATCAAGCTCCCCGGCCAGCAGCGGTCCGGCACAGGCCGCGGGCGCATATTGACCTGCGCCGTGAGTCGAGGCCTGCGCACGGTGCGCTGTACCGAAGGCATCCATCACATAAATATCACACAAGGAAGCATACTGTCGGGCGAGGCTCTCGTCGTTCTGCTTCTCACCCTTGTTGAAACGGACATTCTCCAGCAGGACAACGTCACCGTCGTTCAGCTCAGGGGCCTGTTCCAGGTAGTTGGCGACGAGCTCTACCTCTTTACCCAGCAGCGCCGATAAATGTTCGGCAACCGGGCGCAGCGAGAATTCATCGGCATACTCGCCTTCGGTCGGGCGACCCAGGTGCGACATCAGCATCACCCTTGCGCCGGCTTTTACTGCAAATTCAATGGTAGGCAAACTGGCACGGATGCGTTTATCACTGGCAACCTTGCCGTCCTTGATTGGAACATTCAGATCCTGTCGGACCAGGACGCGTTTACCGGACAGGTCGAGATCGGTCATCTTGAGTACGGGCATTGACGACTCCAAAATTTTGTTAGGTACAATCAGGCTATGGGTGGTTCACAATGTGTTTCCCCGGGCGACAGCCTTCAGCTTACTGCCGCCCGGAGAGAATCCGGCTTATTTTGCTATGTGCTGCACGAAACGCATCATGTTGCAGGTGTAGCCGTACTCATTGTCATACCAGGAAACCACTTTCACGAAGGTGCCATCCAGGGCAATACCGGCGCCTGCATCGAAGATGGATGACTGGCTGATGCCGCGGAAATCAGTAGAGACAACCTTGTGATCTGTATAGCCGAGCGTGCCCTTCATCGGGCCTTCAGAGGCCGCCTTCATGGCCGCACAAATGTCCTTGTAAGAGGCTTCCTTGTCCAGTTCAGCTGTCAGGTCGACCACGGAAACATCTGAGGTTGGTACACGAAAAGCCATGCCGGTCAGCTTGCCGTTGAGTTCGGGCAACACGACACCGACTGCCTTGGCAGCTCCGGTGGATGAAGGAATGATGTTTTCCAGGATGCCACGGCCACCGCGCCAGTCTTTCTGGGAAGGACCGTCGACAGTCTTCTGGGTAGCCGTTGCTGCATGTACCGTGGTCATCAGGCCACGCTTCAGTCCCCAGTTATCGTTCAAAACCTTGGCAACAGGTGCCAGGCAGTTGGTGGTGCAGGAGGCTGCGGAAACGATCGCCTGGCCAGCATAGGTCTCGTGGTTAACGCCATATACAAACATCGGGGTGCCGTCCTTGGAAGGCGCACTCTGCACAACCTTCTTCGCACCTGCATCGATGTGCTTCTGGCAACTTTCTTCCGTGAGGAAAAAACCTGTCGAATCGATAACGATGTCCGCGCCGACCTCGTCCCACTTCAGATCGGCAGGATCACGTTCCGCGGTCAGGCGGATCTTTCTGCCGTCAACAATGAGGTTGTTCTCGTCCGAGGAAACATCACCGGCAAAGCGACCGTGCACCGAGTCATATTTCAGCATGTATGCAAGATAGTCAGCATCCAGCAGATCGTTGATACCGACAATTTCTATGTCATTAAAATCCTTTGCTACAGCACGAAAGACCATACGGCCAATACGACCAAAGCCATTGATACCGACTTTTATAGTCATAATATTTCTCCTACAGTTTTATTAAAAAATAACCAACCCGCCCCGTAACCGGGGAGGCATGAATTTTCAGACGGCTATACCTCAGGCAACGCTGTTCACTGCCTTGACGACATTATCAACCGTGAAACCGAACAGTTCGAACAGCTGACCCGCCGGCGCAGACTCGCCGAAGCGGTCGATACCGACCACGGCACCGTTCAGGCCGACATACTTGTACCAGCCACCGGTGACCGCGGCCTCGACGGCAACACGCGCTGTCACATTACCCGGCAACACAAGTTCCCGGTAGTCCTCGTCCTGTGCATCGAACACGGTTGTAGACGGCATGGACACCACGCGAACCTTCTTGCCGCCAAGCTTTTCAGCAGCACCCATTGCCAGTGCCACTTCGGAACCGGTCGCGATGATGATGACGTCCGGTGTGCCGGCACAGTCCCTGAGGATGTAACCGCCCTTGCGGATATCGGCGATCTGTTCTGCACTACGCTCCTGGTGCGGCAGCCCCTGGCGGGAAAAGATCAGGCAGGAAGGCCCGTCCTGACGCTCAATCGCTGCCTGCCACGCAACGGCACTCTCCACCGTGTCGCATGGCCGCCAGACGCTCATACCCGGAATCATGCGCAGGGTAGGAATCTGTTCGATGGCCTGGTGCGTGGGACCGTCTTCACCCAGGCCAATGGAGTCATGAGTGTAGACGAAGATACTCTGTACCTTCATCAACGCCGCCATGCGCAATGCATTTCGCGCATACTCGGAAAACATCAGGAAGGTGGCACCGAAGGGGATAAAACCGCCATGCAGCGCGATGCCGTTGATGATGGCCGACATACCAAATTCACGCACCCCGTAGTTCACATAGTTGCTGTCAGGGGTTTCGGCACGCATCGGCTTGTGACCCGACCACTCGGTCAGGTTGGAGCAACCGAGGTCAGCCGAGCCGCCGAAGATCTCCGGCAACAACGGCGCATAGCCTTCAATCGACTTCAGCGAGGCCTGACGTGTTGCCAGTGATTCACCCTTTTTATCCACGGACTCGACGAAAGCTGCCGCCTTGGCAGCCCAGTCTGACGGCAGGTCACCGGCCATGCGACGCGCGTATTCAGTCGCCAGCTCCGGGAATTTCGCCTTGTAGGCGGCAAATTTATCATTCCATTCCGATTCCTCACGCAGCCCCTTGTTTTTTGCATCCCAGCCATCGTAGATGTCCTGGGGCACCACAAACGGCGCATGCTCCCATCCCAGTTCCTTGCGAGTCAGCGCAACCTCGTCTTCGCCGAGGGGGGCACCGTGACAGCCATGGGTGCCGGCCTTGTTGGGCGAACCGTAACCAATGGTTGTCTTGCAACAAATCATGGTGGGTTTGTCGGTGACTCCTTTTGCCTCAACAATGGCCTTGTCCAGCGCTGCCGCATCATGTCCATCAACACCGGCGATCACATGCCAGCCATAGGCTTCGAACCGTGCGGGGGTATCATCCGTAAACCAGCCTTCAACATGACCATCTATGGAGATGCCATTGTCATCCCAGAAGGCAATCAGCTTGCCCAGACCGAGGGTACCGGCCAGCGAGCAGGCCTCGTGGGAGATACCTTCCATCAGGCAACCATCACCGAGAAATACATAGGTGTTGTGGTCCACGATGTCGTGACCGTCATGATTGAATTCAGCTGCCAGTGAACGCTCGGCGATCGCCATGCCAACGGCATTGGTAATACCCTGACCCAGGGGTCCGGTCGTTGTCTCTATACCCGGCGCATACCCGTATTCGGGGTGGCCCGGCGTCTTCGAATGCAACTGACGAAAGTTCTTCAAGTCGTCAATAGTCAGCTCGTAGCCGGTCAGGTGCAGCAGCGAGTAGATCAGCATGGAACCATGGCCATTGGACAGAATAAATCGGTCCCGGTCTGACCAGTGCGGATTGGTCGGGTTATGTTTCAGGTGATCGTTCCACAAGACCTCGGCTATGTCCGCCATGCCCATGGGGGCACCCGGGTGGCCGGAATTTGCCTTCTGCACGGCATCCATGCTGAGCGCACGGATGGCATTGGCGAGTTCTTTCCGCTGAGCCATGTTGTTCTCCTGTTCTGATTTTGAATTCTGTAAAAATTACATCGCCACGTCGTGGCGATAACGGGATACCACTGGAACCGTCTGCAGTGGCGCCACCAAAAACAACCGCTGTTATGGCGACAAAAAAAGCCTCCAGCGCCGACTTGCAAGCACTGAGGCATCCACCATATCGGAATTAGCCAGTCAGGCCGGGCAAATTACTGGTGTTGCCAATCTGGCCTTCGTCCCTCTTAATAAGGCGCGCTATTTTCCACTAGTTTGCCTCATACGGCAATAGCACGGATGGGGGTGGGTACACGTCAAGAATTCAACGCTTTATTGCCGCATAACAATAACTTATAGGCGAGCCGAAAATATTACGCCCGTTATTCCCGCCACTTTATAGAACAGCCGATTGCAGGCACCTGGTGCACGGGACCATGCCCCGTATCAGCCACCTCACGCATGGCATTGTAGAGTTCCCGGGGCGTATCAGGCGCGGCAGTCAGCTGGTTACTCGCATCCAGTCGCCCGCGGTACTGCAACTGCAGGTCACTGTTATAGCCAAAGAAGTCCGGCGTACAAACGGCGCCATAGGCCTTTGCAATCGCCTGCGAGTGATCCATCAGATAGGGAAACGGAAAATCATATTTCGCAGCCACCACCTGCATGTTCTCGAAGCTGTCTTCCTCATACAGGGTTGGATCGTTGGACATGATGGCGACGCTGTTGATGCCCAACTCATGCAGCTCGCGCGTGTCCCGCACCAGGCGTTCGATGATCGCTTTCACATATGGGCAGTGGTTACAGATAAACATCACCAGCAGGCCACGCGAGCCACGGCAGTCCTCAAGCGTCCACTCCCTGTTGTCGATGCCGGGTAACGAAAAGTCGATAGCTGCTTTACCAAATTCGCATACCGGGGTTTCAAGACTGACCATAATTGAACTTCCGGGTGACAGATGGCTCAACATACTAGCAGGGATTAGATATAGGGTGAAAACATAACCTTCGTAAGCTAAACTACCGGGTTTAATTTATACGAATATAATTATTTATGTCCAGCAATCATATATTTACATCCGAGTCCGTTTCCGAGGGTCATCCTGACAAGGTTGCCGATCAGATATCCGACGCCGTGCTTGACGCCATGCTTGAAAAAGATTCACGTGCCCGCGTCGCCGTCGAATCCCTGGTCAAAACCGGCATGGTTATCATCGCCGGTGAAGTCACCACCTCGGCATGGGTCGATCTGGAGGAAATCGTCCGCCAGACGCTGCGCGAGATCGGCTACAACAGTTCAGAGATAGGGTTTGACTGGGCTTCCTGCGCGGTACTGAACGCCATCGGCAAGCAATCCCCGGACATCGCCATGGGTGTCGATGAAAGCGATGACCATGAACAGGGTGCCGGCGACCAGGGCCTGATGTTCGGCTACGCTTCCAGTGAAACCGATGTACTGATGCCCGCACCCATCACCTATTCCCATCGCCTGGTGAAGCGCCAGTCGGTGGTACGCAAGAATGGTACCCTGCCCTGGCTGCGCCCGGACGCGAAGAGCCAGATAACCTTTCGCTACGAGAACAACCGGCCAGTGGGCATTGATGCCGTGGTGCTGTCGACCCAGCATGATCCTGAAATCTCACTGGCCGCCTTGCGCGAGGCGGTCATGGACGAGATCATCAAGCCGGTGCTGCCGGCGGAATGGCTCGACCAGTGCCCCGACGAGCATATTCACATCAATCCGACCGGTCGCTTTGTGATCGGTGGCCCGGTCGGCGATTGCGGCCTTACCGGCCGCAAGATTATTGTCGACACCTACGGCGGTATGGCGCGCCACGGTGGCGGTGCTTTCTCCGGCAAGGATCCGAGCAAGGTTGACCGCTCTGCCGCCTATGCATCGCGCTACGTGGCAAAAAACATCGTTGCGGGCGGCCTCGCGGAACGCTGCGAAATCCAGGTGTCCTATGCCATTGGTGTCGCCGAGCCAACCTCTATCAGCGTGGAAACCTTCGGCACCGGACTGATTGAGGAAGACCGCCTCGTCGAACTGATACGCGAGCATTTCGATCTGCGCCCGCGAGGCCTGGTCGCGATGCTGGACCTGTTAAAACCCGGATATAAAGCCACGGCGGCCTACGGCCACTTCGGTCGCGAGGATTGCGACTTCAGCTGGGAAAAAACCGACAAGGCCGACATCCTGCGAGAAGCCGCCGGCCTGCACAACACTGACAAAGCCGATTAATCACCTGCGAGACATAGAATGACAACACAAACTGCTGAGAACATATCACCCGATTTCAAGGTCGCCGACCCCGGGCTGGCCGACTGGGGCCGCAAGGAACTTGCCATTGCCGAGACTGAGATGCCCGGCCTGATGGCACTGCGCGAACAGTACGGAACTGAAAAACCGCTCAAGGGTGCGCGAATTGCCGGCAGCTTGCACATGACTATCCAGACCGCGGCACTGATCGAAACACTGGTGGAACTCGGCGCCGAGGTTCGCTGGGCCTCCTGTAACATCTTCTCAACCCAGGACCATGCCGCAGCAGCCATTGCCGCACGCGGCATACCCGTGTTTGCCTGGAAAGGCGAATCGCTGGATGAGTACTGGCAGTACACACACCGGATCATGGAGTGGCATGATGGTGGAACACCGAACATGATCCTCGATGATGGCGGTGATGCCACCATGCTCATCATACTCGGCAGCAAGGCTGAACAGGATCCGTCGGTGCTGGACAACCCGGGTAGCGAGGAAGAGATCGCCCTGTACAACAGCATCAGGAAGCGCCTGGTCACGCATCCCGGCTGGTACTCGAATATTCTGAAAAACATTCAGGGTGTAACCGAGGAAACGACCACCGGTGTACACCGTCTCTACCAAATGCAGGAAAGCGGCGAGCTGCCCTTCCCGGCCATCAACGTCAACGACTCGGTTACCAAGAGCAAGTTTGACAACCTCTATGGCTGTCGTGAATCGCTGGTAGACGGCATCAAGCGTGCCACCGATGTCATGATTGCCGGCAAGATTGCCGTGGTCATCGGTTACGGTGATGTCGGCAAGGGCTGCGCCCAGTCATTGAAGGGCCTGGGTTGTACGGTATGGGTCACTGAAATAGACCCCATTTGCGCGCTGCAGGCTGCCATGGAAGGTTATCGCGTTGTCACCATGGAAGAGGCCGCCGGCAAGGCCAATATCTTCGTTACCGCAACCGGGAACTATAACGTGATCAACCATGACCACATGCTGGCCATGAAGGACCAGGCCATTGTCTGCAACATCGGTCACTTCGACAATGAAATCGATATTGCCAGCATGAAGAAATATGAGTGGGACAACATCAAGCCCCAGGTCGACCATATCATCCTGCCAAGCGGCAATCGCATACTCTTGCTGGCGGAAGGACGGTTGGTAAATCTGGGATGTGCCACAGGCCATCCCAGTTTTGTTATGTCCAACAGCTTCACCAACCAGACGCTGGCCCAGATGGAGCTGTGGAACCATGGCGATCGGTATGAAAACCACGTTTACACCCTGCCCAAGAAACTGGACGAGGAAGTTGCGCGGCTGCATCTTGGCAAGATTGGTGTCAGCCTCACGACGCTCACGCAAGAGCAGGCTGACTATATTGGTGTACCCGTAGACGGACCCTACAAACCGGAACGTTACCGTTACTGAGTTGCCCGGACGTACACGCGCCGATTCAATCCATCATATGAGACAAGCAAGCCCGGCCTACAGCTTCGAGTTTTTTCCGCCAAAAACAGAAGAGGGTATCAGCAAGCTGACAGCAACCAGCAGGGCACTGGCTGCCGTAAAGCCGCGTTTCTTCTCCGTCACCTTCGGTGCCGGTGGCTCAACACGCGACCTTACCTTCGGGACAGTCATCGAGCTGCAGAAGAGTTCCGGCATCATTACCGCTCCACACCTGTCCTGCATCAGTTCCACCCGCGAAAATATCCGCGAAATGCTGCACGGCTACCGGGACAAGGGTATCAACCATATCGTGGCATTGCGCGGCGATATGCCATCAGGCATGGGAGAAGCCGGGGAGTTTCGCTATGCGAATGAACTTGTCACATTCATACGCGAGGAGACCGGTGAGCACTTTCATATCGAGGTCGCCGCCTATCCGGAATACCATCCGCAGGCGACCAGCCCGGACAAGGACCTTGAGAACTTCAAACGCAAGGTGGACGCCGGCGCCAGCAGCGCTATCACCCAGTATTTCTATAACCCGGACGCCTACTTCCGATTCATAGATCGTTGTATGAGTGTCAACATCGATATCGACATTGTCCCGGGCATCATGCCGATCACCAACTACTTTCAACTGGCCCGCTTCTCGGATGCCTGTGGTGCAGAAATTCCACGCTGGATACGTAAACGTCTTGAAGCCTATGGTGAAAACCTGGAATCCATACGCGCCTTTGGCGAAGAGGTGGTCACCAGCCTGTGTAAGGAATTACTCGATAAGGGCGCTCCTGGGCTGCACTTCTATACCCTCAATCGCGCCGAACCGGTGCTCGCCATCTGGAACAACCTCGGGCTTGCAACATCACAGCAGAATTGATTTCCCGGGCAACCCTGCCGTCGTCGCGCCGGCAGCAGCGCACGCCTTTACAGATACACTGTAGCAACGCGTCCAATGCGCATACCCCGTCTGTATACACCGCAAATGTTCATACCCGGCAAGGATTTGTCCGTGACCGGCCAGACGGCACACCACGTCGCGAATGTACTGCGCCTGCGCAGCGGTGCAGCACTTGCAGTTTTCGATGGCAAGGGTTCCGAGCACCGCGCTGTTGTCAGGACGATCAAGCGTTCCGAAATCATCCTCGAGATTGCCGAGGCCATCGCAACCCTGCAAGAGCCGTCACTGGATATCACCCTCCTGCAGGGTATTGCGCGTAACGACCGCATGGATTTTATACTGCAGAAGGCAGTCGAATTGGGCGTCACAACCATCCAGCCACTCTGGATGCAACGCAGCCAGGCACGCCTGAAGGGGAGCCGTCTCGACAAGCGCCGCAACCACTGGCAAGGGGTAATCATCAGTGCGTGCGAACAATGTGGCCGGGCCACCCTGCCGCAACTGGGAATTGCCATGAATTATTCAGACTGGATGGTTCAACAAAACAGCACTGGCCTGCGTTTCCTGCTGCAACCGGAAAGCGATACCACCCTGGATGCACTGCAACCGCCAGAAGATAAAATCCAGGTACTGGCTGGACCGGAAGGTGGATTTAACGCCGATGAACAAACACTGGCCAAATCAGCCGGTTTCATCGGGGTTCGACTCGGAGCACGTATTCTGCGTACTGAAACCGCGTCACTTGCGGCACTGGCCGGCATGCAAACGCTGTGGGGCGATTTTACCCAGGCCGTTACTGCCCGTGCTAGGCCGCTTCAGAAAGGCATGCTTCCAGAAGATCCTGCAAATAGGGCAGATCGGGAATGACAGCTTCTTCGCTGCCGATGCGGACTATGCATTTCAGACCATCATAGGCACCATCGACCACCTCGTCTGCCGTATCATTCCCGAACTGAATCAGCCCGGGTAGCCCGGCAGTAACGATTGCAAAATGTTTAAGCGCGCTGTCCGGATTGACAGAATTGACAATCATCAGCCGGGAAAAAACCGGATTCGAGGGCACAGACAGCCCGCATACCGCTTCCAGTGAAATGACGGGGATGTCACGTTCACGCCACGTTACCATACCTAGAAACCATTCGGGCATGCCTTCGCAAAGGCTTGGCGCACGGTAACTGCTGATCTCGGCAACTGCGATATTAGGTAATAACAGATTCATCTGCCGCAGAGGTACCCATAAACTACGTACCTTTTCCTGTGTGTCATCCATGTTGGTTACCTCGCTCATGCTACGTCTTCCGCTGCTGACACCCCGATAATGTGATGAATGGAATTCAGCAGATCATTCTCCTGGTAGGGCTTGCCCAGATAATTGTTCACACCGATTTGCTGCGCACGTTCCCGATGCTTGTCACCGGTTCGTGACGTTATCATGATGATTGGCATGTGTTTCAGGCGTTCGTCGTTGCGCATGTGTGTGGCCAGTTCAAAACCGTCCATTCTTGGCATCTCGATATCCAGCAACATCATATCCGGCACCACTTCCTGTAGCTGCCCCATGGCATCGACACCATCCTTTGCTGTCAATACCTTGTAGCCGTTACGCTCGAGCAAGCGCGAGGTGACCTTGCGGACAGTGATTGAATCGTCCACAACCATAATTACCAGGCGGGACTCCTGTTCAGTAACAACCGGCACTTCCGGTAGCCGGGCACGCGCATTCATGCGCGCCACTGCGGCCATATCAAGCATCATGACGACGCTGCCATCTCCCAGTATGGTCGCGCCCGAGATACAATCCACGGTACTGAGTTGCGCACCGACAGGCTTTATTACGATTTCACGACTTCCCATTAGCGATTCTACCTGCAGGGCAATTCGTTTTTCACCAATGCGCACCAGCAACACCGGCACCTGTCCCTGGGCTCCAGACAAATCGACTGCCGAGGTATTCAGCAAGGTCCCCAGGTGTTTGAGCTGGTACTCATTACCGGCATACCCGTAAATACACTCATCAGAACGGTAGCAGACAGCCAGTTCCTCACAATTGGCACGCACAACACCTTCGACACTACCCAGAGGCACACAGAATGTTTCCTTTCCGGCCATTACCAGCAATGCCTGGTTGATTGCCAGCGTATAGGGAAGGCGTACCGTGAACAGGGTACCCGTACCGGCAGTTGACTCTATATGCAGTGAACCACCCAACTGCTTTACTTCACTGTTAACAACATCCAGCCCTACACCACGACCGGATATCTGCGTCACCTCTGCAGCCGTACTGAATCCCGTCTGCAGAATAAACTGCATAACATCGTTGTCGCTCAGTAATGAATCTTCCAGCATCAGCCCGCGTTCTATGGCGCGCGCGCGAATGGCCCCGGCATTGATACCCGCACCGTCATCCTCGATACGCAATACAATTTCAGGTCCTTCGCGGTCGAACGCAATCGTAATTAACCCGGTTTCCTGCTTGCCCGTGGCGTTTCGCTGTTGCGGCAGTTCGATGCCATGCGCTACAGCATTGCGCAGCATGTGCTCCAGTGGTGCAATAATCCGGTCAATCACCGTGCGGTCCATTTCGCCGTCGGCACCAACAAGTTCCAGATCCACTTTCTTTCCCAGCTGTCGGGCTGATTGCCGCACGATACGCCGCAGACGCGATGAAAGCCCCGAAAAAGGGATCATACGGGTACGCATCAGCCCTTCCTGCAGATCAGTACTGACTCGTGATTGCTGTAACAGCAGGGTTTCTGATTCACGCGTAGTACTCTCCATCAACTCCTGAAGGCTGCGTAAATCACTGATACTTTCCATCAGGGACCTGGACAACTGCTGCAGGTTTGAGTAGCGATCCATTTCAAGGGGATCGAAGCCCTGGTTGATTATGTCCGTTTCCTGCTCATAGCGGTAAAGAATCTGCGCCTCGGTTTCCATCTCCAGCTGGCGTAACTGATCGCGCAAGCGGGTAATTGTCTGTTCCAGTTCGGCAAGATTAAAACGGTAGTCAGTCACTTGCTGTTCCATACGTGAACGGTAGATATTAATCTCACCGGCATAGTTCACCATGTCATCAAGTAAATCTGACTGGATCCTGACCTGCTCACCATGAGCCTTCACCTGCGTACTTGGTTCCACCTTCTGCGGGAAAGCAATATTTGCACGCCCGGGCAGTTCAGGATCCACATTTGCTTCGGGTGAAGTTTCCCTGTCACAGCATGCTGCATCGTTTTCTGCAGACGGCAATTCGGATACATCATTGTCGTCTGACGCAGCTTCATCGACGTTATCCGGTTCTTCCAGGCAGACACGCTCTTGCACGGTCGACTCTACTGCATCGGAAGCGGAGTCATTACCGGCCTCATCATTTGACTCAGTCACGCTGACCGCCTCGTCACTGACGACTGATTCACACCCAGTCTGCCAGAACGCATCAAGGCGAACCTGCAGTTGCTCCGCAACTGCCGGCATTTGTCGTGACTTGACCTGCTCCAGCATCTCGGACAGACGGTCATGTGATTCCTGCATTAGCGCAAACAATTCATCAGACGTTGCAATAACCCCGTCTGCTATGCGCGTCATCAAGGATTCCAGCACATGGCTCAAATCCCCTATTGCCTGAATGTCCATCATGCGCGCGCCACCCTTGATGGTATGCAGCTGACGCTGGAATTCATTCATGTGTTCACTGTTTTCCGGCTGCGTCACCCACGCACGCAGTACCACCTCGCTGCTATCAATGATCTCCGAGGCTTCTTCGACAAAAATCTCGTAAAGTTCCTGGTCCATATCCGAGAAGGGATCGGACTCTACTGCAACAGGGACATCACTTGCCGCAGCAAGAGCGACCTCTGGTCCGCCGCTAGCCACGGCGCCAGAGTCAATGTCATCCTCTTCAGACGGCCCCTCGGCACGGGCAAGGTCAGCGATGCGGTCGCGTATTGATTTCTGCAGCGACTCATCGAATGAGAGATCCGGCAAACGTTCTACAGCACCGGTAATTTCCGTAACTGCCGAGCACAACACACTGATTGCATCCTGTCCAATCTGCTGATTAGACTGGTAAAACTCATAAAAATAATCGTTCAAGTCGCCTGCCAGAGACTTGATAGAGACTACATCAGCTGACTCTGAAATACCTGAGAGCGTATGCAGTGCACGGTACAGTGCTTCACTGACAAGGCGCGGCTCATCCCCGGCCTCAAGAAAACCTTCAATAGCCAGCAGATGATCGCTGCACTCTGTAATGAATATATCCAGCAGCGATGACTCATCTTCAGCGGCAGCATCCCCGGCTGATCTGTCTGCGTGCTGCTCCCCATCCAGATCAACAGGTTCTTCAATAACTTCCTGATCGTCAACAACCGACACAATGGCTTCCGGCACGCGCAGCTCGCCACGGCTCAATGCCTCTGCTTGCTGCATCATGCTTGCCACATCGATCGTCGGGATTACACCGCCTTGTATCTGGTCGACCAGTTGAGACAGCGCGTCAGGAACATTACCCATCAAAGAGTGCAAGTCCCCGGTTACGTCTATGGCTTCCTC
This sequence comes from uncultured Ectothiorhodospiraceae bacterium, assembly GCA_947258515.1. Lineage (GTDB taxonomy): Bacteria > Pseudomonadota > Gammaproteobacteria > UBA9214 > UBA9214 > UBA9214. The sequence goes on along the minus strand of CAMYIO010000001.1, from coordinate 58,035 downwards.
GATGACCCTGTTCAAGAGATTTTCCATACACCAGGAAAACTCGCCAATCAACATTGCCCCTGCCATCCGGCCACTGCCTTTCAGGGTATGAAAACTGCGACGCAAGGTAGCAAGCGCATCTTCACTATCCGACTGACTTATCCATTCGGGTATAACCGCTGCAACAACACTAATTTCTTCTGCTGCCTCTTCCAGGAAGATCTCAACGATCTCGGCATCTGCATCAGCTGACAGTACCGGAAGCTCGGTAGATAATGACTGTTCACATACCTCAGGCCCGGCAGTCTCATTATCCAGGACGAGTACCGGCTCCTCAGCCCCACTCTCTTCCGTAAATTCTCCACTCTGTTCAGGCAATCCCCCGGAGACCTCTTCCTCCGCAATTGCGTCGGGAATTACTGCGGGATCACTGTATATGATGGCCTTCCTGGCAATACTGTTAACATCGATCACATGGTCGACTGCTTCACCTTTAACCTCTGCGAGCAACTGGGCAAGCCCGCCTACCGAGTCGGACAGGATTGATTTGGTAACGTCATTCGGTACCACGGTATCATCAATGATGCTGTTTACCAGATTTTCAATAGCCCACGCGAACTCACCGACAGCAAGCGCACCCACCATGCGACCACTGCCTTTCAGAGTATGTAAAGAACGCTGCACATCGACCAGATAGTCTCTGGCCTCGGTTGTAGCGGTCCACATGGGTATGAAGGCCGAGAGTTTCTGCAATTCTTCATCAGCTTCTTCAATGAAGATTTCAAGGATTTCCTCATCCACATCGGATGCAATAACCTGCAGTCCGGTGATATCTTCCATTTCTTCAACATCAACAGTTTGCTTACCAAGCTGTTCAGTAAAACCCGATTCTCCGGCATGTCGCCTGTGCCCGTCGTCCCCATCCGGCGAGAATGCCGACTCATCTACCCGGGGACACGGATACCCGAGCTTCGCCATACTTTTCTCTGCCACGTCCAGCGCTGTGCCGGTTTGAGAGCGATTCTCCGATATTTCCTCAATATAGAATTCGATACTGCAAATCGCATCCGCCAGTGAATCGAGCTGATCCTCATAAAGTGACTGATGCCGTTCAACTAATTCATGTGCTATGAACTTTTTAACCTGATCAACGGTAATGGCCACCCGCTCCTGGTTAGCCAACCTCATTCCACCACTTATCTGGTTGAGCAACTCTGGAACAACTGACAATGACTCGAAGTCGTCGGAAGACCTTATGTACTCACTGATGGCTTCCTTCGCCATCCCCATGCTGGCAACCACTTCACGCGTAACCGCATCCAGGCCCTGTCTGAATGCAGCGCCTTCTCCATTATCATCCGCAATATCAACCAGGGCATCCTCAACAATTACCAGCGTATTTGCCAGTGCAGCAAATCCGGAATCATCCGGCAAGGCATCACTCGATGCCATGTCCTGGATCGCTTTCTCCTGGAGTGCAACTGCTTCAGAATGTTTTACCAGACCAATCATGCCCAGCGTGTTTGCCAATACATGCAAATCATTCGCCATCGAAACAAATATCTGTGCATCGTGCTCATCGCTTGTTTTATAGGCATCAAGGCTTTCCTTGATGCGGTTTATGTCGCAGTGCATGGTTACAGCAACCGTCTGCATCAGTTCATCACTGCACGCTATCCCGGTGTCAATTTCAGAGCCAGTCGACCCGGGATCGACTGTCAGTTGTGTAATACCGTAGGTTTCCCTGATCAGCGTGATTCTCTCCGACCCCGCGTTAACCTGCGCCAGTCGGAACAACAGGTTCTTCATGAGATCATCTGACAACACGTCATCAAATACTGCTTCTCCCGAGTCAAGCAAGCGCTTGATCTGACGATCAAGCTGGCCAAACAGCTGTTTCGTCTCGACAGTGGTCTCCAACAAACCATCTCGCAGCGCCTCAGCCACAGCGGACCCCACCCACCAGATCCGGGCCACCGGCTCACTACCGGCATACTGCTGCAAATGTTCCAGCACTTCTACCAGTGCTTCCAGGCCACCATTACCCTCTGCATTCCTGTACCACTCCAGCAGCCCGCTCTGGAACCGAACACGCGCTGCACGTGCCATCGACGGCACATCCTGAGACACCGGCTCTGCACGAACATCAAAGACAGAAACTGGTACGCGTATGCGCAGATTTGGCGAGAAGATATCTGATTGCAGCAGGGGTTGTTCACCACGTGTAGCACGAAGACTGTTAACGAGGCGCAGAAGTACTTCCGGCTTTTCCTCACGACCGGAACGAATACTTGACAGATAATCCGGCAACTGCAGAAAAGACAGCATCAATAATTCCAGTGCGGTTTCTGATTCTTCAATTGCACCCTGTTGCAGGTCTGCAACCACACCTTCCATCTCGGTCGTCAGCAGTACCGCGCCTCTGATGTTAACCATTTGCAACGGTCCGAGCGCCTCGTGCAACAGCGTTGCACAACGACGCAACGGCACCTCGTTCGCAGTATCTACCGCATACTCTTCCAGCTGCAACCGCGCCTGGTTAAGTGTTTCACCCAGCTCCTTGCGAACCCAGCCAAGCGCATTGTAATCTATGGCTTCATGCATAATAACGTTTCCTTGCAAACTAGACCGACTGGCAACTTATGGCGCAGATGCACGCTATAAACCACCCATGATCTGCCAGCGATGCCTCAGGTGATCAAGCATCTATCGAAATTAATGCGGCAATTTGAATCCGGTAACCGAGGTATCCAGATCCTGTGCCAGTCGAGAAAGGTTGCCAATGGAACGGGCTGTCTGTTCAGTACCCGTGCTTGCCTGTGTAGTCATCTCCTGAATACTGTTCATGCTGGTGGTAAGCTCTGTCGCAACATTGGCCTGTTCACGGGCAGAACCGGAAATATTCTGGATCAAACCTGCAAGCTGGGTTGAGACTGATTCAATTTCTTCCAGAGCACTGCCTGCATCCTCGGCAATCTGCGCTCCACTAACCACACCGGATGTACTCTTCTCCATCGAGATCACGGCTTCATGAGTATCGGCCTGAATCGTCTTGACCAGCGCTTCAATCTGCTTGGTGGCATTTGCTGAACGTTCGGCCAGACGTTGCACTTCGTCGGCAACAACCGCAAATCCCCGGCCAGCCTCGCCTGCCATGGCAGCCTGGATAGATGCATTCAGGGCAAGAATATTGGTTTGCTCGGCGATATCGTTAATCAGTTCAACAATGTCGCCGATTTCCTGCGAACTCTCACCCAGTCGTTTAATACGCTTCGATGTTTCCTGTATATGTTCGCGTATATTGTCCATACCATTCATGGTACGTTTCACTGCTTCACCACCCTTTTTCGCGATTTCAACAGAACGCATGGCCACCTTTGAAGACTCACTGGCTTCTTTGGAAACACCATCCATTGATACGGACATTTCGCTAATTGAAGAACCTGCGACTGATATATCCCGGGACTGCTGCTTACTGGCCTCAGACAGCTGACTGGCTATCTGCTCGGTTTCATGAACAGACGAAGACAGCTGTGTAGACGTATCATTAATTGTCTTAACCAGGCCGCGCAACGATTCTACCGTCACATTAATTGAGTCGGCGATAGCACCCGTGAAGTCTTCACTAACAGTCGTTTTAACTGTCAGGTCACCTGCAGCCAGGTCACCGATCTCATCCAGTAGCCGCATAATAGCTTCCTGGTTACGCGTATTCTCTTCCTCTATCTGCTGACTGCGCCGACGCTGGCTTACCAGTGTTTCATAGGCCATCCAGAACAGAATAAATAGTGCAATTGCACCCATAAAATATGCCAGCTCAGTCGAAACGATGCGGCCTTGAGGTGCCGCAAGAAGCACGGACTTGAGTTCCTCTACCGCTTCGAACAGCGCCTCGCTCTGTGCAGTAATTTCAGTTGCTGCCTTCTGAATACCCACCAGCTCTTCTGCATTTTCAACGATGGAACCGACGTTGTCGCTGATACGACTGAACAACAGCGCTATTTCCTGGATCCTGGACTGTAATGTCTTGCCCTTCAGCTGCTCGATACCACCGGTACCTCGCATGAACCCGTCCAGTACGCGACCAAACTCACGGGTATCCTCGGCAAATGCGACAGTTGCCGACTCGGTAACCTGGCCAGTCATCACTGCATTCAAACTATTTACGATACGCTGTCCGAGTACCGCCTGTTCTGTAGCCAGGCGTACCTGAGCGGCACTGGCTCCATTTTTCATCAGTTCATCGACAATCCCGCTGGTATGCTCCATCAACTGGGGCATGACCTCATTCATAAGACTTGTCGCCTCTGACATGGCCATAATCAGGAACTGGCCCTCCAGAACCTCATCGATGTTGTTGCGGAAACCGCTCCAGCGATTATCAAGGTTGATCAGGGCCAGGCTCTCCGCTGTCTCGTTCACACCGGCGCCATCACCATAATCAGACATTTGTGTATCAATTATCCCCGAGAACCTGTTTTTTGATGATTTCAGCCTGGCAAATGAGTCCGTGTCACCTGTCGAAGACGAAAGCGCATACTTTGCTATACGTTGCGACAAGACAAGTTGCTCAGCGACGTCTGCAAGCCTTTGCTGGTCTGTCTCTACCTGATGCCCAACCTTTATGAAGGTCCATGCCATGGCCCATATTGCACATATCATGAAGAACACAAGTGCCTTCATCTTGTTGCTCGCACCAAACTTTTTCACATCAAACATCGTTTTCATTACCTGTCTCCTGCCCCATATGTCCACATTGCATAGAATAGTTAACTATTGGCATCATCCATTTAATCTGCCAGTTACACAGCCACCTGCAGGAATAATGGCGACTCAACCAGTGATAGCAGGCTGAACACACCCCATACCTGTTCACCCCTGCGGAATCCATTTCGTAGATACGGATAAAACTTCTCATCAACACCGGCAACCTCGTCTGTAAGCTCGTCCTCATGAAAATGCTTGAGACCCAGAACCTCATCCACCACAAGCCCGGAATAGATACCGTTAAAATCGATAACCAGCACCCGTGTCTTGCTGGTCACCCGGGGTATCTCGTTACCCAGATAACCACTGAGATCTATAACCGGTAGCAGATTACCGCGCACGTTTGCAATACCACGCACCCATGGCTGGGTAAGCGGTACAGCCGAAAGTTGCGGGTAATCAAGAATCTCGACAACATCATCCATTGCGGCAATCAGGTTATTCTGCCCCAAATGAAATGCAATACCCGGCCATTCGTTCGACGCTTCGACCTTGCGTGGAAAACCGGCTTCAGAACCACGGCAGCACTCTTCAATCTCCCTTAGAACCGCAACCGGATTTATCAGTTTCTGTTCCGACATTTTCAATTACGCAGCCAGCGCCTCTTTGATAAGATTCATTAACGCGCTCTCCTTCACCGGTTTCGTAATATAGTCACGGGCGCCCTGGCGCAAACCCCACATACGGTCAACCTGCTGGTCTTTTCTGGTCACAATGATGACCGGAATGGAGCATGTTTCCGGATCTGACGACAGCTCACGGGTTGCCTGAAATCCGTTCAACCCCGGCATCACAACATCCATGAGAATCAGATCCGGCCTTTCACGCTTTGCAACCTGAATACCCTCACCGGCATCCGAAGCAATCAGCGTATTGAAACCATTCTTTTCGAGGATCTTTTTCAACAAGTGAATATCCGTAGGGGAGTCATCAACAATCATTATCTGTGTCATCGTAGTGCCTCGTATTCAGATCAAGCGTCTGGCGTTTCTAGTCAGTGTTTTCAGTATGCTGTTCGATTACTTTGAGTAATTCTTCGCGGGTAAATGGCTTGGTTATGTAGTTATCTGAACCAACCACTCGCCCCCTGGCCCGGTCGAACAAGCCATCCTTGCTGGAGAGCATGATGACGGGTGTATGGCGGAAAACCCGGTGATGCTTGATCAATGCACACGTCTGATAACCGTCCAGACGTGGCATCATGATATCCAGCAGGATGAGATCGGGTTGATGATCGGCAATCATGCTGAGGGCTTCGAATCCGTCGGTTGCCGCGATCACATCAAATCCTTCTTTCTTCAGAAGCGTCTCCGCAGTACGGCGAATCGTTTTACTGTCATCGATCACCATGACCTTGACACGCCTCCCAGCCACCCCATCGGCGACCAGCGCATCACCGTCACTGACGGATTCATTCACTTCGGCTGTCGGTAAAGTACTCTGCATGATGACCTCTATCCATTTGATTTTTTTGAACTTAAGCCAATCACTCAATCTCCCGCGGAGCCTCTGCCCGGACACCCGTGTCACTATCCATACCCCGGCAGGAGAATTAATTTAGTATTGGCTTTCTGCTACACCGGTTTATCGTCAATCGAGTAGCAAACTTTATCTTGGCCAGTCATAGAGATAGCGAGCCACCACCCGATATCGGAAACAGTTAATTTATGAACATAAAACTAGGCATCGTCATGGACCCGATCGGTTCAATCAAACCTTGCAAGGACAGTTCACTGGCCATGTTGCTGGCGGCCCAGAAACGCGGCTGGGAACTGTATTACATGGAGCAGGGAGACCTGTTTCTGGAGGACAGCCGCTGCCATGCCTTACAAACCCGCGTGGAGGTCAGGGATGACGAGAACGACTGGTACACGTTGTCGGACAAGCGTACTGCCCCCCTTGATAAGCTTGATGTCGTCCTGATGCGCAAGGACCCGCCCATAGATATGGAGTTCATATATACAACCTTCCTGCTGCAACGAGCCGAGGCACATGGTGCACTTGTCGTAAATAGTCCCGCTGCGATACGGAATGCCAGTGAGAAACTCTATACCGCCTGGTTTTCCCAATGCTGTCCGCCAACACGAGTAAGCCGTGACATGGGGCGAATCAAGGAATTCCTTGACGTGCATAACGACATAATCGTAAAGCCACTTGACGGCATGGGCGGCGCATCGGTTTTTCGCGTCCGGAAAAATGATCCGAACCTTAACGTCATTCTTGAAACCATCACCGCGAACGGTGCGACAAGCGCAATGGCGCAACGCTATATCCCGGAAATAACAGCCGGTGACAAGCGCATCCTGATGGTTAACGGAGAACCCTTCCCTCATGCACTGGCGCGGATACCTGCACGCGGTGAAACTCGAGGCAACCTCGCTGCCGGGGGTAGCGGCGAAGGGGTAGATCTCAGCAAGAGAGACCTCTGGATATGCGAGCAGGTTGGACCTGCATTGCGCGAGCAGGGACTGATGTTTGTCGGACTGGATGTCATCGGCGACTACATGACCGAAATAAATGTCACCAGTCCTACCTGCATACGCGAACTCGACTCGTTGTATAACGCGGATATTGCGGGCTGGTTTCTGGATACGGTCGCTAACCGCCTGGGCAAATGATCGAACAACTCACTCGACTGGGCTACCTGCTGCTGATACTCGGTGCCGGCGGATGTAGCACACAGAAAGACCCTGTATTTCATGACCAGTTCTTTGCATTCGGCACCCTCATAGATATAACGCTGTACGGCGCTGAGCTACCTTTAGCCGAATCCGTCTGCAAACAAATAGAACAGGATTTCGTGAACATGCACGCCAGCTGGCATGCGTGGCAGCCCGGCCAGCTTTCATCCCTGAACAGCCAGCTGTCCGGAGCCGGAGCTGGCACGGTCGAGCCGTCATTCCTGCCATTGCTCGATGAGGCGAACGGGCTGTCCCTGCTGAGTGAAGGCCTGTTCAATCCGGTGCTGGGGAACCTCATTGCGCTCTGGGGCTTTCATGACAATGCCCTGCCGGTCGGTACATTACCCGACAGCACTGCAATCAGGGATCTGCTCGTTCAGGCCCCTTCCGTTAATGATATACACATTGATGGCACACTCATAAGCAGCCGCAACCCGACAGTTGCCTACGATCTGGGGGGCTTCGCCAAGGGCTACGCAATCGATCGTGCGATAGACCGCTTGCGCGAATCGGGCATCCACAATGCTATCGTCAATGCCGGTGGTGATTTACGCGCTATCGGGCAACACGGCGAGCGGCCGTGGCGCATTGGCATACGTCACCCGCGGGAAAGCAGCATCATTGCCAGCATCGAAATATCCGGTGACAACAGTGTCTTTACCTCGGGAGACTATGAACGTTTTTTCGAGGTGGATGGCAAGCGTTACCATCATATAATCGACCCGCGCACAGGTTACCCGGCAATAAACACGACATCTGTCACCGTTATTCACAGTAATGCCGCAACCGCAGATGCGGCCACTACCGCATTATTTGTTGCCGGACCGGACGAATGGCTGTCTATAGCATTGAAAATGGGCATAAGCTATGTCATGTTGATAGACAATCAAGGGATCATCCATATGAATCCGGCAATGCAGTCACGCATCCACCTTGAACCTGGAATAAATGCAGAAATCAGACTGAGTACCCCTCTACAATGACCCGTGCCGATCGCATCCTGATACTCCTGGTAGTGTGTGCCATGCCGTTTCTGTACCTGCATCTCTGGTTTGGCAATGGGCCGGCTACTTTCGTACAAATACTCAATGGCAGCAGCGCCCCGGTAACTGAACCACTGCAACCGGACCGGATGCTGCGTGTCGCCGGAGCGCTTGGTGAGAGTATTATCGAAGTCAGGAATGGCCGTGCACGGTTTGTCAGATCACCGTGTACAACAAAGGTCTGTGTACAGAGCGGCTGGTTAACAAGCGCCGGGGAATTTGCCGCCTGTTTGCCCAACCGTATCAGTCTGGCTCTCGTGGGCCAGGACCCACGCTTTGATGCAATAAACTTTTAGCCAGACTGACATCATGGCATTGGCCACCTGCAAGGACCAAAAAAGGGACGCAACCAGCGTCCCTTTGTATAATAGCAGCGGCGACAGCTCTACTTCAGAGCAACAGCTTCCTCACTGTCGGGTACAACCACGGTCAAACCCAGCACTTTCCACATCTGCATACCGCCACGGTAATAGGCTATTTTTTCAGGTGGAAAGCCATACTCAAGCAGCCCCTTGATTGCTCGTGGTGACTGACCACACCATGGACCGTTACACCAGAACACCACTTTCCTGGCATTCGTAAAATCCCACTTGTCCGTTTTCTGGTCCGCACCAAACAGGCCGAGCCTGGCCAACAGTTTCTCTATGCTACGTGACAGCCAGCCTGCTTCATCGCGACGTACAGCACCGAGCGTTTCCAGTACCTTGATCGTTTCCGGGGCATCCACACCGGCAACAAATTCGGTGAAAGGTATGTTGATGGAGCCCGGGATAGTACCCTTTTTGTACCAGGCAGGGGTTCGTGCATCGACAATAAGCCCACTTCCAGAGGCGAGTTCACGCTCCATGAATCGAAAAATTTCAGCCTCGCCAACCGTGGTTACACCGGGTGCCACCTTCATGGGCTGGATACAGAAAGGAGGGCATTTGCGCGATGTCTTGGCAAAGCCGTCATCCAGCATGTGTCCCACGTCCTGAATACGCTCTACACGTACCCGGTCACCATCATGTTCAACATCGATATAAGCAAGATAATCGGTTAGTTTTACTTCGACAGCCATGGCATTTGAATTGACGAGAAACACAGCCGATACAAGCAATGCGAGCGTGGATGATGTAGCGATAAACTGTTTCATAAAAAATTTCCTTTTTTTCAAAAAATAATGATTTACAGTCATGAACCGGATATCAGGAGACGCACAATCTCTTCACGTATAGATGAGATCCGGTTATCGCCCTGATAAAACCTGTAGACACCTTTGCGTTTGCCATCAGACAACCTCAAATACAGTGAATTACTGCCGGAGTAACGCATACTCAGCGCTTCTTCGAACGCCTCGAAATCCAGCCCTGGTTCAATAAGTTTTCCGGCCTTTACCTTCCTGAACCCGTCAGTACGTTTACTGGTCTTGTCTGGATTAACTGCAGGAATACTGCTTGTACCCGTGTCTTGCGCCTCTGCTTCGAGAATACTGAGGTAATCATCTTCAGCCTGCACAGCAGCAAAGGGGTTTAGCCAGAGCATCAATCCCAGCAACGGACCACCCAGGCGTGCTGTATCTGCATGTATTTGAAGCATATTTTCTTACCTGATCTGAAACGACGCATTCACCCTGCCGGTTAACAGGGTGTTTGTCCTTCCCACATCCCCGGCCATTTCCAATGCACCTTGATAACCCGCTGATAGATGCAATTATCGGCGCCATACCATCACGCTTTAACTGCATATCCGGGAGAAATCCTACCGATGGCAGCGACCGCCGCCCATAGTCCGGTGATCAGTACTACAGGTAACGTAGGCTACTCCCGAGAACTTCTTGCGCAGCTGCAAGCAACAGGAATTCATATTCAAATCAATTACAAAGGTATTGCCCATGAAACTGGAAGTGGCCGCTATATTTATCCTGTATTTCACGCTGCCGTGCAGCGTCTGCGCCAAAGACAGCGCCTATCAATGGACGGACATGCAGGGGCAGATACACTATGGTGACAAGCCGCCCGTAAGCAACCAGCCCAGGACAATCACCCTGCAGCGGAAGATGACCGGCATGGACAGCCAATCCGGATTACGCCAGAGTGAACACGCCCGACTGCAGAAAATGGAACAGCGTCAGCGGCAACAACAGCAGCGAGATCAAGTGACAAGAACCCGCAGTAACCGCCAGCAGGCAGCCAGGCGCTCACGTTGTGCCGAAAACAGGGAAATGTTCAAAAAATCGAGAGGAAATGAAAACTTCAAAAAACATGCAAGGTATCTGCGAAACAACTGCTGGTAATGGTTAATATAGGACCAAACTCCCGGAATGCCATTGCTTGCATGCAGATACAGACAACACCTGAAGACCATCGAATTGCATGGCTCACTGCCCTGGCCATCTGTATACATATCCTGGAGAGTGCCATTCCATCTCCTCTGCCGGGTCTGAAACCCGGGCTCGCAAACGTCATCACCATTGCTGTCCTGCTGCAGTTCGGCTGGCACTCGGCAGCCTGGGTAAGCCTGCTTCGCGTAGTCTGCGGCAGTCTGTTGCTTGGGACCTTCCTGTCACCCACCTTTATACTCAGTATGGGCGGGGCTGTATGCAGCGTGTCAGTTCTGTGGTTCGCCTGCCGCCTTCCAGGCAAGGGCTTTGGAGCAATTGGCTATAGCGTGCTCGCGGCGCTGGCCCACATGAGCGGGCAGTTCATGCTTGCCTGGCTGGTATTTATTCCGCATGCGGCTATCTGGCATTTGTTTCCAGTGCTGTTAAGCGCAGCACTATTGTTTGGTATCGCCAGCGGTATAATTGCCCGCACAATGTGCAGTGAAGATGCCCCATGCAAAACATAGATGCCCCCATTCTCGACACGTCTCCCGTCACGGCCGTCGACCGCATGGCCCTGACACTGTTTTTTGCACTCGTCCTGCATGCCATGATTATCCTCGGCATCACTTTCGGCCTGCATGACGACCCTGCACCTGAAAATATCCTGCCAACACTGGATATCACCGTCTCCAACCGCCGCACGCCGCCGCCGGACGAGGCAGACTACCTGGCACAAACCAGCCAGGAGGGCGGTGGCAATACCACTGAAAAGGTCAGGCCTACCCAGGCAATCCCCGAGCAGGCACCCGCCGTCAGGCCACAACAGGCCGCGCCCTCACCCGCCCAGGTTATTACCACGGATGCGGCTGAAACCCGGCACCATCAAAAGAAAAATGTCATTCCTGATACCAGCAAGCCTGATATCAAGGCCACCGACCTGATCGAGCGCAGCATGGAAATGGTCAACCTCAACGAACAGCTCAGTGAATCAATGCAGGCCTATGCACAGCGACCCCGGCATATCTACGTATCAGCACGCACCCAGGAATTCAAATACGCCAATTACATGAGTGAATGGGTTAAAAAGGTTGAACGCGTTGGCAATCTGAATTACCCGGATGATGCGCGCCGCGAAGGTCTGTCCGGCAAGCTGATAATGGATGTCACCATGAATTCCGATGGAACAGTACGCAATATCAGTATTTTGCGCCCTTCCGGGCATGCTGTTATTGATGAAGCAGCCATCCGCATCGTCAATCTGGCAGCACCCTTCGCGCCATTTCCGTCTGAAATCCTGAAGGACGCGGATATCCTGCACATCACGCGCACATGGGAATTCTCCACGACCCACCAGCTGAAAAGCCACTAATCCGCCTTTCTAACGGGCTGACTATATCCCTGGAGGGGCTTGAAGGTGACCGGCTATCTGCCTGATACTATTGTCATGAGCATTAGCCAATCACTAAGCAATCATTTTCTCATTGCCATGCCGGCACTTGACGACCCTAATTTTCACCACACCACCACCTACATCTGCGAGCATGATGAGGACGGCGCACTGGGGGTAGTCATCAATCGCCCGCTGAATATGCGGTTAATAGACATTTTGAGGTATATGGATATTGAACCCGGCAGTGATGAAATTTCATCGCGGCCCGTTTACATGGGTGGACCGGTTCAGAGTGACCGGGGTTTCGTGTTACACGAGCCAGCGGGTGACTGGGAAGCCACACTCAAGGTCACGGACAAAATCGGCATAACCTCTTCCCGGGACATTCTCCAGGCGATGGCTGCAGGCGAGGGGCCGGAGAAAGCGATAGTCACCCTGGGTTATGCCGGCTGGGGAGCAGGCCAGCTGGAACAGGAACTCGCAGCCAATACCTGGTTAAGCGGCCCTGCAAGTTCAAATATCGTATTTGATACCCCCAGCGAGGAGCGCTGGATGGCGGCGGCGGCACTGCTCGGCGTCGATCTCAACCTGTTATCCAGCGATATGGGACATGCATGAATGGATAACAACTGCCATCCACCCGCCATCATCGGGCAGACCCGGTAATTTTGCAAACCTTGCTGGGTTTCGATTTTGGCACACAGCGCATCGGCATCGCCGTTGGACAAAGTATTACCGGGACAGCAACGGCTCTGTGTACAATCAACTCCAGCCATGGCAAGCCGGACTGGGACAGGATTACCGAATTAATCGAGCACTGGCAACCCGACGCACTGGTCGTCGGGCTACCATTACACGACGATGGCAGTTATTCGGATATCAGCAAGGCCGCAAGAAAATTTGCGCAACAACTGGAAGGGCGCTATCGCCTCCCGGTACACCTCACGGACGAAAGACTCAGTTCACACGCTGCCAGGCAACACATGAAACGAACGGCCGGCAAGCAGGAAGTTGACGCCGTGGCTGCCATGATCATCCTGCAGAACTGGCTGGAAATACAAGCACATGAATGACCTTGGGAATATTTCTGAAATCATAGCGGGCATGGCTGCACAACTGGGAGAGCAACTTGCCCGGGTCGGTATCAGCCACCCGGCCATGGTCGGCATACACACCGGCGGTGTATGGATTGCCAAACACCTGCACCGGCAACTGAATATTGAGGAACCCCTTGGCAGTCTGGATATTTCCTTTTACCGGGATGATTTCACACGCATCGGCATGAACCCTGTGGTGCAACCGTCACAACTGCCTTTCAGCATCGATGAACGCCATATCATCCTGGTTGATGACGTACTCCATACCGGACGAACCATCCGTGCTGCGCTGAATGAACTATTCGATTACGGGCGTCCTGCATCCATCATGCTGGCAACGCTGATTGAGCGCGGCGGACGCGAATTGCCCATTCAGGCAAATGTTGTCGGCCGGCATGTTGAACTGAGCCCCGGCGAACACATCAAGCTGTCGGGACCGGATCCACTGGCACTGGAAATTCAAAAGACGGCATGACCCGGCACAGCCTGCAAATAGACAAGAACGGCCGCTTGCGCCATTTCCTGTGCATCAGTGGACTGAATCGTCAGTTGATTACAGAAATACTTGATACAGCGGAGTCCTTTGCCGGCGTAACCCAGCAGTCCGTAAAAAAAGTACCGCTGTTGCGCGGCAAAACCATTGTCAACCTGTTCTTCGAAGCCAGTACGCGTACCCGTACAACATTTGAACTGGCTGCGAAAAGGCTGTCTGCCGATGTTCTGAACATCAATATTACACAGTCCAGCACCGTCAAGGGTGAAACCCTGCTTGATACCCTGCGCAACCTTGAAGCCATGCATGTTGACATGTTTGTTGTACGGCATGCAGACAGTGGTGCCGCGCATTTCATTGCCGCCAATGCTGCACCGCACATCAGTGTCATCAATGCCGGTGACGGCTGGCATTCACACCCGACACAGGCAATGCTGGACATGTTTACCATCCGTCGCGTCAAGGGGGCAGACTTCGGTGCACTGCGCGTTGCCATCGTCGGTGACATATTGCACTCACGCGTTGCGCGCTCCCAGATTCATGCGCTGAACCTGCTGAATACCGGCGAAGTACGCATTGTCGCACCGCAATCGCTGATTCCTGCACACGCGGAGTCACTGGGCGCACAGGTACACCATGACCTGCAGACCGGCATAAAGGACGTGGATGTTATTATCATGCTGCGATTGCAACGTGAGCGCATGCAAGGCGCATTTTTGCCCAGTGCACACGAGTACTTTGAATTGTTCGGCTTAACTGAAGAAAAACTCATGCATGCCAGTCCGGACGTTACCGTTATGCATCCAGGCCCCATTAACCGTGGTGTGGAAATGGACTCCGAAGTAGCCGATGGCCCGCGATCCGTAATCCTTGAACAGGTCACCCACGGCATTGCCGTACGCATGGCCGTCATGTCGATGGCCATGTCGCGAAAAGAAGGTGACACAGGCTAGCTTTATGCCCGCAATCGAGACAGCAACAAGGATCCTGATCCATGGTGGCCGGGTAATAGATCCGGCAAATAATGTTGATACCGTCCAGGATATATACATTGCTGACGGCAGGGTGATTGCATCAGGCAATACGCCGCAGGGTTTCACGGCCGACATGGAAATCGACGCCAGTCATCGCGTCGTCTGTCCCGGGCTGATAGATATCAGCGCCCGCCTCAGGGAACCTGGTCAGGAACAAAAGGCGACTATCGCCACGGAATCACTGGCCGCTGCCAGCGGCGGCATTACCACGCTGTGTTGTCCGCCGGATACCTACCCGGTCATTGATACCCCGGCCGTTACCGAGTTCATTCGGCTGCGCGCAGAAGCCGCCGGTAATGCCCGGATAGTTACGCTGGGTGCACTCACCCAGTCGCTTGGAGGGGAGCAATTGAGCGAAATGGCTGCGTTGCGCAGTGCCGGTTGCGTCGGCGTCAGCAATGCATTGCAGCCGCTACTCAATCCGTTGATACTGCGTCGCGCGATGGAGTATGCCGCCACCTTTGAACTCACTGTATTCCTGCATCCCAATGACCACTGGCTGGCCAACGAGGGTTGTGCGCACGAGGGCCGGGTTGCAACCCGCCTGGGATTGCGGGGTATCCCTGAAGCGGCTGAGACAGCCGCCGTGGCGCGAGATCTTGCGCTGATTGAACAAACCGGGGTGCGCGCACACTTCTGCAGGCTGACATCCGGTCGAGCCGCCAGAATGGTCGCGCGTGCACAGTACGATGGTGCACCGGTAACGGCGGATGTTGCCATTCCGTATCTGTATTTGTCAGAGATTGATATCAGTGACTTTGACAGCCAGTGCCACCTGATGCCCCCGCTGCGTACTGTTGAAGACCGCCAGCAATTGCGGGATGCCTTGCAGCAAGGTAGCGTATCGGCCGTCTGTTCAGATCATCAGCCACACGAACCCGACGCGAAACTGGGACCGTTTCCGGCCACCGAACCCGGTATTTCAGGGCTGGATACACTACTGCCCCTGGCCCTGCGGCTGGTTGATGAACACTCAATCGAACTCGCGGACCTGATACACCGCCTGACCGCGGGGCCGGCAAAGATTCTCGGACTTCCTTACGGCTCGCTGTCTGTTGATGCAACAGCTGATGTCTGCATATTTGACCCGTCAGCCAGCTGGCAGCTTGATAGCAGCACCGTCCGGAGTAACGGTCTCAACACACCCTTTATGGGTTGGGAAATGAAGGGACGTGTCACCCATACATTGCTAGCAGGACAGCTGGTGTACGCCCTGAACTAATCATGACGGATACCAGGCGACAGTCACATCGCGACACGATCTTTGTCGAGAATGCCGAGATCCTGCTTCACGACAGTTTTCCAGGCGACCAGCATGTGCTGCGCCTGCATGCACCCGAATGCGCTTCGCACGCGTTGCCGGGAAGTTTCGCACACTTGCAGTGCGACCCTGTACTCCTTATGCGCCGGCCACTGTCCATTATGCGCACCGATGCCGGGGCAGGCTGGGTGGAGTTTCTCTACAAGGCAGTGGGTACCGGCACACACGCATTGAGCAGGCGCTTACCCGGTGAGTTCATTAATCTGCTGGGGCCTATCGGCAAGCCGTTCAAGGCAGACCGGACGCGGCCCCGCACCCTGCTGCTCGGTGGCGGCGTCGGTATTCCACCCATGGTTTTTCTTGCCGACAGCTTGCGATCTGATAAACACTGGCAACCGGTGGTATTCATGGGCTCGGAGATCCCCTTCCCCTTTACCACAAGGCCCTCGCATTTTTTGCTGCCGGGCATGCCGGATGCCGCCATTGCCTGCATGCCGCTGCTGGAAGACTGGGGAATTCCCAGCCGCCTGGCGAGCCTGCAGGGATACCCGGGGTGTTATGAAGGTTACATTACCGCTCTTGCACGGCACTGGCTGGATGCACTGGATGATTCACTGCATAGCGAGGTCGGTGTATTCGCCTGCGGACCGCATCCGATGCTGGCCGCTGTTGCGGCGCTGGCAGATGAATACAGCCTGCCCTGCCAGGTCTCACTGGAGGAGTACATGGCGTGCGCGGTCGGTGGTTGTGCGGGCTGTGTCGTGGAGATCAACACAGCCGAGGGTCCGGCGATGAAACGTGTCTGCGTTGACGGCCCGGTATTTGACGCACAGACTGTCAGCTGGACTTGACTGAAGGCTAGTCCTCTTCCACCAGAAAAACGTCGTCCATTGCAGCCGCGTACTGGTTCACATCACCCTTGTCCAGCTTGACCATCAGGCGTACCTCGTTGGCGGAATCAGCATAGTGCAATGCATCGTCATAGCTGATTTCACCGGACTTGTACAACTCGAACAAGGCCTGGTCGAAAGTAATCATGCCTTGCTGCGATGACTGCTTCATTAATTCCTTCAGCTTGTGTATTTCACCCTTGCGAATAACGTCCTGCACCAGCGGGGTACCCAGCAGGATCTCAACGCACACCCGACGACCATTACCGTCAGCACGTGGAATCAATTGCTGTGCAAGGAAGGCCTTTAGATTCATGGACAGATCCATAAACAACTGCGGCCGCCGGTCCTCGGGGAAGAAGTTGATGATGCGATCCATCGCCTGGTTGGCATTGTTGGCATGCAGGGTTGCCATGCAGAGGTGACCGGTCTCGGCGAAGGCGATGGCGTGGTTCATTGTTTCACGGTCGCGGACCTCGCCAATCAGGATCACATCCGGCGCCTGGCGCAGGGTATTTTTCAGCGCTGTTTCATAGGACTCGGTATCGATACCCACTTCACGCTGGGTCACGATGCACCCGGCATGCTGATGAACGAACTCAATCGGGTCCTCGATGGTAATAATATGACCTGTGCCATTCTTGTTTCGATAGCCAAGCATGGCAGCAAGTGAGGTCGACTTACCGGTACCGGTCGCACCAATGAAGATAATCAGGCCGCGTTTCGTCATGGCCAGATTCCTCAGGATAGGCGGCATGTTCAACTCCTCCAGGGTCGGTATATAGGTTTCAATACGACGCAAAACCGCACCGGCCTGGCCACGCTGTATAAAAGCACTGGCACGAAAGCGGCCAACGCCTTGTTCACTGACGGCAAAATTACATTCGTGCGTCGCCTCGAACTCGTCACGCTGTGCCGGTGACATCATGCTGGTCACGATTGCCATTGAAGTTTCAGGTTCAAGTGCCTCACGCGAGACAGCTATCGTCTTGCCGTCTACTTTCATGGTAGGTGGAACGCCGGCCGTCAGGAACAGGTCGGAGGCGCCTTTCTCACCCATTTGCTTCAAAAGTGTTGATAAGTCCATAGCCATTCTCCCGGCAGATGATTAGCGGAAAGTTTCCTTGTTGACGGCCTTCGCGCGTGCATCCTGTTTTGTAATAAGCCCCTTCGACAGAATATCCTGCAGATATTGATCCAGTGTAGTCATACCCATCGCGTTACCGGTCTGGATAGCCGAATACATTTGCGCAACCTTGTCCTCGCGTATCAGGTTGCGAATCGCCGGGGTACCAATCATGATTTCCCAGGCGGCAATACGACCGCCGCCGACCTTCTTCATCAGGGTCTGCGCGATCACGGCACGCAGTGACTCGGACAGCATGGAGCGCACCATGGTTTTTTCTGCTGCGGGGAATACATCGATAACCCGGTCAATGGTTTTCGCTGCTGATGTGGTGTGCAGGGTACCGAAAACCAGGTGACCGGTCTCGGCAGCTGTTAATGCCAGACGAATCGTTTCAAGGTCACGCATCTCGCCTACCAGGATGATATCCGGGTCCTCGCGCAACGCAGAACGCAGGGCTTCGTTAAAACCAAGGGTATCCCGATGGACCTCACGCTGGTTGAGCAGACATTTTTTACTTTGATGCACAAACTCGATGGGGTCTTCAATGGTCAGGATATGTGCATATTGCAGACTATTGATATAGTCAATCATTGCCGCCAGCGTGGTGGACTTGCCGGAACCGGTCGGCCCCGTCACCAGCACCAGTCCGCGAGGCGTATCGGAAATGTCTTTGAAGATCTGCGGTGTACCCAGGTCTTCAAGGCTCAGTATGTCAGAAGGAATGGTACGAAAAACAGCACCGGCACCACGGTTGTGGTTAAACGCGTTGACACGGAAACGGGCAAGGTCGGGGATTTCAAACGAGAAATCGGTTTCAAGGAACTCTTCATAGTCCTTGCGTTGCTTGTCATTCATAATGTCATAGACAAGCCCGTGGACCGTTTTATGATCCAGCGCAGGCACGTTGACCTTGCGCATGTCACCGTCCACCCGAATCATCGGCGGCAGCCCGGCTGACAGGTGCAAATCAGATGCGCCGTTTTTAACACTAAAGGTCAGTAACTCAGCTATATCCATGCCAACTCCCACGCTAAAATTTCATGTCACCCTGATATCGTCAATGGCAGCGGATACTTGAAAAAGCGTTCTATATCGGCAACTTGTCCGGTCCAGCAAGCCGCGAACAGGCT
Organism: uncultured Ectothiorhodospiraceae bacterium; assembly: GCA_947258515.1. GTDB lineage: Bacteria > Pseudomonadota > Gammaproteobacteria > UBA9214 > UBA9214 > UBA9214. The sequence continues at coordinate 38,836 of CAMYIO010000001.1, read as the reverse complement.
TTTCACCGGCAACAAACCCTACACAGCAGGCGCAGCATTTAACAACGAGGCTCTCAACAACCGAAGTATGCCTCATTATGCCCCTGTCGCAAGTTTACTCTACGCATAACCCGTCATTAATCAGTCACATAAACTATACCGCCGGCAGCAGGCGCGGTATGATTCTGTTGACAGTGAACGAACGTCGACGATCCGCACGGGACGGCTTGTCGCACGCCGGTTTGATCCTGTATCGTCAATCGCATGAATAATACGACCCTGAGTTTCATTGGTGGAGGCAACATGGCGGGCAGCCTGATAGGCGGCCTGATTGCCGACGGCTGGAACCCGTCCAGTATCCGGGTTTCCGACACGGATAGCCGACAACTGGAGCGGCTCTCACAGCGCTTCCCGATCATGACGACAAACGATAATGAAGCTGCCGTGGCAGGCGCCGACGTTGTTGTCCTGGCGGTAAAACCGCAAGTCATGGAAAGCGTTGCGCAAGCGCTTGCCGGCAGTGTATCGAAACAACAGCCCCTGGTGATTTCCATCGCCGCCGGCATTCCCGAATCCGCACTGCGTCACTGGCTCGGTGAAAAAACCGCTGTTGTTCGCAGCATGCCCAACACCCCGGCCATGGTACAGAGCGGTGCCACCGCAATGTACGCTAACCCGTATGTAAGCGATGAACAACGCAGTGTTGCAGAATCGATTCTGCGTGCTGTCGGTATCGTTATCTGGATCGATGACGAGTCCATGATGGATGCGGCAACCGCACTCTCCGGCAGCGGTCCCGCCTATATGTTCCTGTTTATTGAGGCCCTGCAGGCCGCCGGCCGCGAACTGGGCTTTTCGGAGGAAACAGCGTATCTGCTCGCTTTGCAAACTGCTTTTGGTGCAGTAAAGATGGCACTGGAGAGCACCGAAGATGCAAAGCTGCTGCGGCAACGGGTGACTTCACCGGGCGGTACCACGGAACGCGCCATCAACACCTTACAGGAGGGCGGCTTCGAGGAACTGGTAAGCAAGGCACTGCATGCCGCTGCAGAGCGCTCGCGTGAACTGTCAAAAGAATACGGAAGCACCCGGTGAACAGCAGCTATTTGGCCAATCCACTGGAATTCCTGGTGACCACACTTTTCAGTCTCTACATACTGGCTGTCATGCTGCGCTTCCTGCTCGGTGCAGTGCGTGCGGATTTCTACAACCCGGTAAGCCAGTTCCTGGTACGCATTACCAATCCCCTGCTGTTACCAATGCGCAAGGTCGTCCCCAGTCTCGGCAAGTATGACACCTCGGCATTGCTGTTAATGCTGCTGCTGCAATTAATCTCACTCGGCCTGGTCGTCCTGTTACGTGGTGTCAGCGTATCTATCGTGACCCTGCTGTCAGTTGCAGTCGGTGAACTCGTGATGCTGGCAATCAATGTTTTCATGTTTTCTATCATTATCCAGGTCATTCTCAGCTGGATCAATCCGGGTAACTATAATCCTGTAACTGCAATGCTCTACAGCATAACCAGCCCGGTAATGCGCCCGATACAACGCGTCATTCCGCCGGTCTCGGGTATTGACCTCTCGCCACTGGTTGCAATAATCGGGCTACAGGTATTGCGAATGCTGATCATGCCGCTGCTGGGTTGAAGGCAGGTGTCTGGAGATGGATGTCCTGACACAGGCTGCCGGGATATCTGACCGGGCATCTCGAGTACTATCGAATTAATCGTTACCGCTACATAATGTATGCTGTATTCGTCCTATAGTTAACAGATAAGATAATGGAGTGAATGGTATGAGCGTAGAAAAACAACTATTTTCATGGTTAGTGGGACTGGCACTGCTGCTTCCGATCACGGCCAGCGCCGAAAATTCCAGGGACTTCGGTGATTTCGTCATCCACTACAATGCCATGGCTACCGACATGGTGCCGCCTGAAGTCGCGCGCAAACACCGTATTACACGCAGTCAGAACCGCGGCATGATCAATATTACGGTACTGAAGAAGGTACTCAGCAGTCCCGGCCAGCCGGTACATGCCCGCGTCGAGGTCAATGCCCGCAACCTGGCCGGCCAGGGACGGTCTATCCGCATGCGCGAGATTCGCGAAGGCAATGCAATTTATTATATAGGCGAGTTCGGTGTCGCCAACGAGGAGACTCTGAACTTCGATGTACGGGCGCGCCCGCAGGGATCACTGGAATCTGTCGAGGTCAGCTTCAGCCAGGATTTCTACACGCAATGATCGCGTGCGATTTTCCGCGATTGTCGACCTGAATGCCTCATGCTCGACGATATCCGAATGAAAAACAAACAATAAATCGCATCCTGCTGTTCCTGTAATGCCGCTAGCGGTTTCTAACACTATCACTATATAGGATTTATCCTGATTAACTGGATACACATGGCCGGATGAGTCCGGCCGAATCCCAGAGAGGCAAGTGGCATGCAGCCCTGTCGGTCTACACGCGTCCACGGGTCGTCGGCATGGTGTTTCTCGGCTTCGCGGCCGGCTTGCCATTCCTGCTTGTCTTTACCACGCTTTCCGCCTGGTTGACGGAGGCCAGCATCTCGCGATCCACAATCGGTTTTTTCAGCTGGGTCGGCATCACCTACTCAATCAAGGTTTTCTGGGCACCGGTCATTGACCGCCTGCCCTTCCCCCTGCTGACCCGCGTATTCGGCAAGCGCCGTGGATGGATGCTGGCCGCCCAGGTCACCATTGCCAGCGGCCTGGCCGGCATGGCATTGACCGATCCGGGCAGCCACCTGACACAGCTGGCATTATTCGCCCTGCTGGTCGCCTTCGGCTCCGCCACCCAGGACATCACCATCGATGCATGGCGTATCGAAGCTGTCGAGCAAGACCTGCAGGGCGCCATGGCAGCGACCTATGTGCTCGGCTACCGGCTGGCCCTGCTGACCGCGGGCGCCGGCGCACTGCACCTCGCAGAAATGACCAACTGGTCGCTGACATACATCATCATGGCCGGACTGATGGGCGTCGGCATGCTGACGACATTAAGTATTCCGGAACCCTCACACCCCATTAATCCACGTACACAGGTGCTGGAATCCCGGCTTGAATCCAGCATCGGCGTTACCGGCCGGCAGGGAATCACAGCGCGTATCGCCGCCTGGTTCGCGGACGCCGTGATCGGCCCTTTCGTGGAATTCTTCGAACGCAGCGGCCGGCTGGCGGTGATGATCCTGTTGCTGGTTGGCTGCTACAAACTCAGCGACATCACCATGGGGGTTATGGCAAATCCGTTCTATCTCGACCTCGGCTTCACCAAGGCAGACATTGCCAACGTGACCAAGATTTTCGGTTTCTTCATGACCATCGTCGGCGCCGGGCTCGGTGGCGTGCTGGTGGTACGATTCGGCATTCTGCGGCCATTGTTGGCGGGCGCCATACTTGTGGCAAGCACTAACCTGCTGTTCGTCTGGCTGGCAGTCAGTGAGCCCTCCCTGATTCACCTGGCCGTCATTATCAGCGCTGACAACCTCAGTGGCGGGCTGGCGACATCGGCGTTTATCGCCTGGCTGTCCAGCCTGACAAACACCAGTTACACGGCCACGCAGTATGCCCTGTTCAGTTCACTGATGACATTACCCGCCAAGTTCATCGGCGGATTTGCCGGTGTAATGGTGGATGCAAGCGGTTACGCAACTTTCTTCCTGTATGCCGGCCTGCTTGGTGTACCGGCCATCCTGCTGGTTATTTTACTTATGAAGCACAGCCCGGCCTGATCAACGACCAGCCAATAACACATTGATAAATAATTAGAATATATATAACAATTCGATGTGCGCGCTCCCCTTGGTATTTTTCTGCGTGACTTCCGGAGCATTGAGACCGCTTGGCCATACGCGTTGTTTTATAGGCATTTGAGCCATTATCGGCTACGCTCTTAGAATGAAAGAGTGCATAACAACCGATAAACGCTCAAAAGGCCAACGCCGCTGGGGATTGCTTACCGAGTTCCCGCTCAGGGACTCCAGTGGTCTTATTGTGGTGACCGAACGACGCAGGACGAGTGATCGACGGCTTTGCAACACCAGCTTCGAGGAACGACTGCTGATGTTCTCGGGACTGCCACAGCGAGACCCGGACTAGCAGGCAATCAGGCAGAGATACCGCAATGACATGTCTGGCCACTACAGTTCGTGGTCGTAATCCATAATCAGTGGCGCATGATCGGAAAAGCGTTTCGCCTTGTAGATCCGTGCCGCCCGGGCTGTCTTTGCAATACCGGGGGTGGCAATCTGGTAATCAATACGCCAACCGACGTTTTTGGCCCAGGCCTGCCCGCGGTTTGACCACCAGGTATATTGATCCGGTTCCTGGTTCACCTCACGAAACGCATCCACATAACCCGCCGGCCCAAACAGTTCATCCAACCAGGCACGCTCTTCGGGTAAAAAACCGGAGTTCTTTTTATTGCCACGCCAGTTCTTCAGATCAATCTCCTTATGGGCAATATTCCAGTCGCCACAGAAAATGTACTCACGCCGCTTCATCTTCAGCGCGCGCAACCAGGGCATGAAGCGGTCCAGAAAACTGAACTTGACGGCCTGTCGCTCCTCGCTGGACGAGCCTGATGGCAAATAGACAGAGATGATACTCAATGCACCATAACGGGCCTCGATATAACGCCCTTCAGCATCCATGTCCGGCCAACCCAGACCCGTAATGACCTTGTCGGGCTTGCGCTTGCTGTAGATGGCCACACCGCTATAACCCCTCTTTTCGGCATCATGGAAACTCACATGCCAGCCGCGCGGGTAAAACACCTTGTCCTGTAACTGCTGCACCTGTGCCTTGGTTTCCTGGATACAGACAACATCCGCCTGCTGCCGGGTCATCCACTGAAAAAAACCCTTCCGGGCAGCCGCACGAATGCCGTTCACATTGATCGTAATGATCCGCATGGTTCTCACCGACTGGATCCTGCGTGTATGATAGCGACCCCTGCCAGCAATGACGACCCGTAACTGCCCATGAAAAACTACCAGCATGACTTTATCGACTTTGCCATCAGTGCCGGCGTACTGCGCTTTGGTGACTTTACTCTGAAATCCGGCAGAACCAGTCCCTACTTCTTCAATGCCGGCCTGTTCAATACCGGCGAACAGCTGGCCCGACTTGGCCGCTGTTATGCACAGGCCATCACCGACAGCCACATTGACTTTGATGTCCTGTTCGGCCCCGCTTACAAGGGCATCCCGCTCGCGGCAGCGACCAGTATTGCGCTGGCCGACCATCATCAGCGCAACATCCCCTGGTGTTTCAATCGCAAGGAAGCCAAGGACCATGGCGAGGGTGGCTACCTCGTCGGCGCCGGGTTATCCGGAAAGATACTGGTTATTGATGATGTCATCACTGCCGGCACGGCCATTCGTGAATCGGTGGACATCATCGAGTCTGCAGGGGCCACCCTCGCCGGCGTGGTCATTGCGCTGGACCGTCAGGAACGCGGTCGAGATGAACGCTCCGCGATACAGGAGGTCGAGGAAACACTCGGGATCACGGTGACCAGTATCGTGACACTGGCACACCTGCTTGAATATTTGCGCAGCAAACCCGAGTGCAGTGCGGATGTAGAGAAAATTGAGGCCTATCGTCTGCAATACGGAATATGAAGCGACGCTGCGCTTAAACGTCTATTCCACAAGGTGAACAGCAAACGCACATTATCCGAAAATCAACTTGATGCCGACCAGCAAGGTCACCACCTCAAAAACACGCTTGATCCAGCGATTACCGGACTTGATGGCCAGGTGTGCGCCGAGATAGCCACCCAGCAGCGATCCTAACAGCAGTGCCGGCAACCATGACCAGCGGATTTCGGCTAACAGCCCCAGTGTCACGGCACCGGTCGCATTCCAGAATACCCCGACCAGTATCAGCGTGTAGGCGATCGCACGGCGGTAATCCAGGCCGAACCAGCGTACCAGCCACAGCGTTACGAACAACCCGGTGCCTGATGTCAACGAGCCGTTCAATACCCCGATCGCAAACAACACCATGCCACCAACGACATGACCGTGCCGGTCCCGGTGTGTCGCTTGCACCTGCTGCCCCAGACCGGGGTTCAGCCAGGAATAGATCCCCAGAGCAGCCGTCAGGATCCCCAGCGCCACCCTGGCTGATCGCTCCGGTACATCGAGAATGATATTGGCCCCGGTAATGACACCCGGCAGACCGAACGCGAGGATATAAAACGTCAACTGGCGCTCCAGTGGCTGCTCCCTCAAGTGCCTCACGGTCGCGCCGATACCCAGAGCGACGCTGGCGACTTTATGTGTCGCCAGTGCTATAGCAAACGGCAGACCCATGAAGATCAGGACTGGTAGCTGGATCAGTCCGGCGCCGCCACCTGAAAAGGCCGAGAACAGATTGGCTACCAGGGACACGACAAACAGGATGACTTGATCCAGGATGTCCACCACTACTCCCGATTTGCGCAGAAACGTTATAATAGGAAAATCAGCCGATACAATACAGGGTATGACACCGGGACAGCCGTCACACATGAATATTTTCCACACTTTTACTTTCCTGGCAGCACTGTTGACCGCAACCAGTGCAATTGCCGAACGTACCTTCAAATGGATAGATAACGAAGGCCAGGTTCACTACGGCAACCTCGTCCCGCCCGAGTATGCCAAAAAAGAGCGACGTGTAATCAATGAGCAGGGCCGCACCGTGAAGATCTACGAGGCCGCCAAGACACCCGAGGAAAAAGCTGCCGCAGAAAAAGCCGCCGAACTGGAGGCCAGAAAAAAAGCCCTTGATGAAAAACAGGCGACCCATGACCGCAGCCTGCTTGCCACGTATGCCAGCAAACAGGATATGCTGCTAGCGCGAGATGGCAAGGTTTCCGCTGTTGAAGCACTGCTGCAACTGACCAGCAGCCGCATTCGGTCCATGAAACAGCGTCTGCATGAATTGACCGAGGAAGCTGCGACCTACGAACGCAGCGGTAAACAGCTGCCACACTCGGTGGAGGCTCAAATCAACAACCTGCGTACACTAATCACCCGGAACGAGGCATTCATCAAGGAGAAAGAGCAGGAACTCGCCAAAATAAACACACAATTTGATACTGACATCAATCGCTTCGTCGAACTGACTGCCGAGACGGACAATATGAAAACGTCTGTGCAGCGGGTCGCTAATCTTGAAGCGGCCAGGAGCAATCCGGACATCGAACTGACCCGACATGACCGCACACTGCTTACCACCTATGGCGGTGAAGAAGACCTCGTGCTGGCACGCGATCAGCAGCTCGAGTCAATAAACGAGCTGCTTGCACTGACCAGTGAACGCATCGAATCCATGCAGGTTCACTTTGCCGAACTATCGGACAACGCCGATGAATATGAGAGCAGAGGTCAGAAGCTTCCCGAGGTGCTACTCGGCCAGATGAAGAATGTTCTGGAAAGCATCTCCCAAAGCGAGGAGCTGCTGGCACTGAAAACAAAGGAAAAGGCCGATATTGAGAAACAGTACGAGCAAGACATCACTCGCTATCGCCAGCTGACCGCCAGCAACTAGCTGGCAGATCGCTTCGCTCGTATCAACGTACCGATACCCTCGTCGGTAAATAACTCTATCATCACTGCGTGTTCTACCCGCCCGTCAATGATATGGGCTGCCTTCACACCGCTGTGTACCGCCGACAGTGCACATCTGATTTTAGGCATCATGCCGCCGTGTATGGTGCCATCCGCAATCAAGGCATCCACATCATCGACACCCAATCCGGTCAGCAGCTCACCCTGCCTGTCCAGCAAACCTGCCGTATTGGTCAACAGGATAAGTTTTTCCGCCTTCAGCACTTCAGCCATATGACCGGCAACCAGATCGGCATTGATATTGTAGGAACGACCGTCCTCACCGACGCCAATGGGTGCAATCACCGGGATAAATTCGCTGTTAACCAGCATGTCGACGACGCTGGCATCAATACTTTCCACCTCACCGACATGACCGATATCAATAATCTCGGGTGCATCCAGTTCCGGTGAATTGCGTGTCATGGTCAACTTGCGCGCACGGATCAGATCACCGTCCTTGCCCGTCAGTCCAACAGCACGTCCGCCGTGATGCGTAATCAGGTTAACGATTTCCTTGTTCACCAGACCACCCAGCACCATCTCGACCACATCCATGGTCTCGCTATCGGTCACCCGCATACCATCGATAAAGCGGCTTTCCTTGCCGATTTTCTCCAGCAAATTACCGATTTGTGGCCCGCCACCGTGCACCACGACCGGCTTGATCCCCACCAGATTCATCAGCACAATATCGCGCGCAAAACTGCTTTTCAGTGCCTCATCGACCATGGCATTGCCGCCATACTTGATGACCACGGTCTTGCCACGGAAACGGCGTATATAGGGCAGCGCCTCGGCTAGCACTTGTGCAACATTTTTTGCAGCGTCAGATGTCAGGGACATGGCAGTCAGTGCTGCAGCGGGCAGCCGTCAGTGTAATGGATACACGAGTGTACGCGGTGAAAAGGCAAACAAACAAGTCAAGTATCAGAACGGCAACGACAGGTGCATGTTGACCTGCAGCATCACACGTCGAAAATCACCCATGATGCGCGCCAGCGCTTCCTCATTATCCGCCTCGAATCGCAATACCAGTACCGGTGTGGTATTCGATGCACGCACCAGCCCCCAACCATCCTCGAAGTCGGCCCGCAGACCGTCGATGGTGGAGACCGTCGCACCCTCGAAGTGGGCGCTGTCCAGCAACTGCTCAATGAATACGGGCGGCTCTCCCTCCCGCATGGTGACATTGATCTCAGGAGTATTCACACTGTCAGGCAGCGCGGCGAACACCTCGGTACTGCTGCGCTCATCCCTGGCAAGAATCTCAAGCAGGCGGGCAGCCGCATAGAGGGCATCATCAAACCCGAACCAGCGCTCCTTGATAAAAATATGGCCACTCATTTCACCGGCCAGCAGTGCACCGGTTTCCCTGATCTTTGCCTTGATAAATGAATGTCCTGTCTTCCACATCAGCGGCTCACCGCCATGTTCACGAATAATCGCATCCAGGTAACGGGTGCACTTTACATCATAGATAATCTGGCCACCCGGATTGCGTGCCAGGATATCTATGGCGTACAGCATCAACACCCGGTCCGGCCATATAATCCTGCCATCAGCCGTGACAACGCCGAGGCGGTCACCGTCGCCATCAAATGCCAGGCCGATATCAGCCTGTTCTGCCCCGACAGTGGCGATAAGATCCTGCATGTTCTCGGCCTTGCTTGGATCAGGATGATGATTCGGAAAGTTCCCATCGACCTCGCAGAACAGCTCGGTGACCTCACAACCCAGACCTTTCAGTAACCGGGGTATAACGCCACCGGCAACGCCGTTACCACAATCGACGACCACTTTTAGCGGCCGCGCAACGGTGACGTCACCGCGGATTCTTTCGATGTAGTCCGGAATGACATTGATCTCCTCGACACTGCCTTCACCGAAGATGAATTTTCCCGCCTTGATACGCTCGTGCAGTGACTGTATCGATTCACCAGACAGGGTTTCACCGTCAATCACTATCTTCAGGCCGTTATAGTCCGGAGGATTATGGCTGCCCGTCACCACCACACCGCTCTGGGAATCGAGATAGTAGGTGGCAAAATACAGTACCGGCGTCGGTACGACGCCTATATCCTTCACATTACATCCGGTTGATATGATTCCGGAAATCAGGGCCTCTGACAGCGACGGGCCTGACAGGCGGCCGTCACGACCGACAACGACGGTGTCACGTCCGCGCTGCAACGCCTCACTGCCGATGGCGCGTCCGATCAGTCTGACTGCGGTTGTGGTCAGTGACTGGTCAACAACACCACGAATATCATACGCCCTGAATATCGAGGGATCGATATCGACGATTTCATCATCGGCTTCCATGAACAGTGTATCCTCCTCGAGTATCAGATTGTCACTGCGTATCGCAGAACCGAAATCGGCTGCTACACCTTCATCGACACCCCCCTTGCCAGGAGCAGCCTTGTCATCACCCGAATCAACGACTGCAGCATGATCCGATGCATCCTGTTCGCGTGATGCGGGCGTGAATTGCTCCCCGGCCTGGCTGCCAGCTGCCAGCTGTATCATGAACTCGATGCTTTCATGCAATTCCGCCAGCCCCGAAGGATACACACGTCGCGGTCGGCCATCGCGGCAATCCTTCATAATGGTCACCATGCTGACCTGATCGACGCGTAATGCCTTGTTGATCCTGCCCATCAGGACGATGATCAAAGCCACCAGGACAGCGGCAGACACTATAAAAGCGCCCAGCACCCACATGCTGATGCCACCCAGCGCCACCAGGCCAGTGACGGCCGGCCAATAGGCCACTTGCCAGCGACTGCCCTCTATATGTACCACCCGGTCTGCGTCACCCCGCTTTAGCGACTGTTCGCCAAAGCGGGCAATGACCACCGGGGCGCCCTTGCCACCATCCTGTTGCACTTCGATATAGCCATCCAGCTCCCGTATTTCATCCAGGATGTTCTGCAACACATCGGCCGACAGGGACACCATCAAGTGTCCGACCACAACGCTACCGGCCGGATCCACGACACGGTGAGCGATATTGATATGCTGCTGCGGCGTGTTGAACAGGTGCACCTCTATGGGTGGCTCACCTTCAGCGGCTTCCGCTGCGCGCATCTGTGCCAGGGCAGCATGACGCAACGGTGGCGAGGCATTCTTGTCCACTGCGGTAATGCCGGGGGGCAGCAGCTGGACATTAATCGCCTTCGGAAACACGTAGCGCAGGGATTCCTCCCGGGACTGCAGGGCTGACTCGTTACCGACCATTAACAGATAGGCAAGATCCGGATCCCTGGCCAGCAAGGCAGCTGTTGAGCCATAGTAATCTGCCATCGCCGCTACTCGCAGCGCGACCTGTTGCGTGGTGATTTTTGATTGCTGCGCCGTGGCACGCAATATGTGGCCGGACATCAGCTGGAAAATAAAAGCCGCCAGCACCCCGAGTAACACCACGCCCGCAAGCAGTAACTGGAAGCGTACCTTGCCCACGCTCGCGGGTTTGATGTCACCCGCAAGCTGCGGCATCGGCTTCGAAACCGGCTGATCATTTGCTGATTTGTCGCGACGTAAAAAACCGGGAAGTGATAACTTCATGTCAATGAAAACAGACTCTAAGTCCTTGTGTTTACTTTAAGAAACCGGGAAGACTACCAGTAGCATGGTATCGGCAAGGCGGGGTGGTTAGTTGACACTAATGACGCCCCGAATGTCCGAAACCGCCCGCGCCGCGATCACTGACAATAAAATCCTCGACAATTTCAAAGTCTGCATGCACCACCGGCACGATCACCATCTGCGCGATTCGCTCGCCCGGCTGGATAGTGAAGGTTTCTGTCCCACGATTCCAGCAGGAAACAAACACCTGGCCCTGGTAGTCGGAATCGATCAGTCCCACCAGGTTGCCAAGGACTATGCCATGCTTGTGTCCCAAACCCGAGCGCGGTAACAGTACCGCCGCAAGTCCGGCGTCGGCCACATGAATCGCCAGCCCGGTGGGGATCAGCTGCGTGTCACCCGCTGCCATTGCCAGTGGCGCATCCAGGCAGGCACGCATATCCATGCCGGCGGAGCCATCCGTTGCATAATGCGGCAGGGGAAATTCGTTACCGAGGCGTTGATCGAGAATCTTGAGTTGAATCTTTTGCATGAATCCTGACTACCTTTTGCTGGCGGGTTTTCGTTTCACTGCGGGTTGTATTTTCGAGGCGTTCGGCAATGATCGCAACCAGCTGCCGTGCCAGTTTGGCCTTGCCCGTCAGGGCCAGCTGCTGCTCACCCTGCGCCCACAGCACATGCAGTGCATTGTCTTCCTGGTCAAAACCCTGCTGCTGCCCGACAGCATTGGCGGCAATCATGTCGAGATTTTTTGCCCGCATCTTCTCCCGGGCATTGCTATCAATGGCTTGCGTTTCCGCCGCAAAGCCGACGCAAAATGGCGCATCGGGCAAAGCCGCCACAGCCGCGAGAATGTCCGGGTTACGCGTCAATTCCAGCGACAATGTCGCTGCGGTTTTCTTCAGCTTCTGCTGTGCAGTGATTGCCGGCCGGTAATCGGCGACGGCCGCGACACTGATAAATATGTCACAGTACGCGATGTCATTCATGACGGCCGCATGCATCTCGGCGGCACTCTCGACATCGATACGCCGTACCCGCGCCGGTGTCGTCAGGCTCACCGGGCCGCTGACCAGCACGACGTTCGCACCTGCCTCGGCCGCAGCAGTCGCCACGGCAAAACCCATGCGTCCGGAACTGCGGTTACTGATGTAGCGTACCGGGTCGATGGCCTCGCGGGTCGGTCCGGCGGTTACCAGCACCCGCCGGCCGGCAAGCAGGCCTGTATTGAACAAGGCTGTTACCGCGCTCACCAGTTGCGCAGGCTCCAGCATCCTGCCGGGGCCGCTTTCACCGCAGGCCAGGCTTCCCTCGGCAGGGCCCAGAATCCGCACACCGCGTTTTTCCAGGGTCAGGATATTATTCGCTGTGGCCGGATTGCCCCACATGACACTGTTCATGGCCGGCGCAACGGCAACGGCGGCATCACAGGCCAGACACACGGCCGTCAACAAATCATCGGCGCGCCCCGACACTATGCGGGCAATAAAATCCGCTGTGGCAGGCGCTATCAGCAGCGTATCCGCCCAGCGCGCCAGCTCGATATGCCCCATGGCCGCTTCCGCCCCGGTATCCAGCAGATCGAGGTGCACCGGATGCCCGGACAAGGCCTGGAAAGTCAGCGGAGTCACAAACTCCATGGCCGCCGCCGTCATGACCACGCGCACCTCGGCCCCCTGCTGGCGCAGTTGCCGCACCAGCTCAGCGCTCTTGTAGGCGGCAATACCGCCGGTGACGCCGAGCAGAATGTGTTTTCCGGATAGCCCGTTCATGCGCAGCAGTTTAGCAGATGATTGTTTGTGGCGGGGGTAGTGGTGACAAGCGCGCCGCCTGTCGGATTGTGTCCTGGCAGTCCGCCACGGCCTACATACAGCAGCGCATTCTCCCTCTGTGTACGCCCTGTTTTCTGTGGCATATATAGAAACCATGCACAGCATACGGGACTGGCCCGCCGCTGAACGGCCACGTGAGAAACTGCTCAGCCGGGGCGCGACTGTCTTGTCGGATGCCGAGTTACTTGCCATCTTCCTGCGCACCGGGGTAGCGGGTAAAACGGCCGTTGATCTGGCGCGCGACTTGCTGACTGATTTTGGCGGCCTGCGGCCGTTACTGGAGGCAAGCCGGCAACACTTTTGCAGCCACCACGGTCTCGGGGAAGCCAAGTACGCGCAACTGCAGGCAGTCATGGAGATGGCACGGCGCCACCTGCAGGAACAGATGCAGCGTGGAGACATACTGGAAAATCCGGACGTGACCCGCCAATTCCTTTCCAGCCGCTTGCGACACCTGCCTTACGAGGTGTTCGCCTGCCTGTTTCTGGACAACCGCCACCGGGTGATCGATTTTGAGGAACTGTTCCGCGGCACCATAGATGGCGCCAGTGTGCATCCCCGTGAAGTGGTACGACGCGCCCTGCATCACAATGCAGCGGCCATTATACTCGCACACAATCACCCCTCCGGCATCGCCGAGCCGAGCCGCGCCGATGTGCAGCTGACTCGCCGGCTGGTGGACGCACTGACACTGGTTGACGTACGGGTGCTTGACCATGTCGTCGTGGGTGATGGCTGCGGCGTCTCATTTGCCGAACGGGGACTGATCTGAGCCACAGGATGACAGATTCATCAGCGCCATTCTCGCATGTCATTGATTTTAATCGCGGTTGCGGCATAAGCAGATACCCGCCCGCCTTGTCAGACGTGCCTGTTTCTGGTATAAAGTGCGCCCTTCCCGCTGTTGGCGGGCTTTTTTTACGAGGTTTAAAGCAATGTCCAGAGTATGTCAGGTCACGGGTAAACGTCCGCAAAGCGGCAATAACGTGTCCCACGCCAAAAACAGAACCCGTCGTCGCTTCCTGCCCAACCTGCATGAACACCGCTTCTGGGTGGCCGCGGAAAAGCGCTTCGTGAAACTGCGTGTATCTGCCAAGGGCATGCGCATTATCGACAAGCTGGGCATTGAGAACGTACTCACCGACCTGCGTGCGCGCGGCGAAAAGGTCTAGGAGCTGACATCATGCGTGACAAAATCAAACTCGTCTCCAGCGCCGGCACCGGTCACTATTACACGACTACCAAGAACAAGCGGAACATGCCGGAAAAAATGGAAATCAAGAAATTCGATCCGGTGGTGCGCAAGCACGTGCCCTACAAGGAAGCAAAGATCAAATAGGCTGATAGTCAACAGCCGCCAGAAGAAACCCGGCCATGCCGGGTTTTTTGTTGGCTGAATAGTGTAGAGCGGATCGCATCCGCGAATTGTACTAGCAACGCTCAAGCAATAGATTCCCGAGCGGATCGACGCGACAGTGCCAGCCAGCCGGCAACCAGGTCGTCGCCACCGTTTCCGTCACCAGTGCCGGGCCCGCAAATTCCTGGCCGGCGCACAGGGCACTTCGCGACCACACCGGCACGGCCTCACTGACACCGGCCAGACTGGCCCGCGGCGGCTCCTGCCCCTCAGCGGCACGCTCGACAAGTAGCGGCAAATGCAGCGGCGGCGGACTGGCCCGCAGGCCGCAACGCAGGTTGACCAGTTCAACGGCCGCGGCAAGACGATGGCCGTAGCGTTTTTCATGGGCCGCATGAAAGGCGGACGACGTAGCCGTCACCCCCTGCCAGGGCAGGTTCAGTGTATAGGACTGTCCCTGGTAGCGCAGGTCCAGGCTGAAATCCGTTTCGATGTCGGCCGCCGCAATCCCCTCGGCGATTAATTCCTGTGTGCCGCCTGCAGCCAGTCGCTGTAATTTCCCGGTTAATGCGTCCCCGGCAAAACCGGCCAGTACACCGGTAAGCGTTCGCGATAATTGCCGGCTGCGCGGCGCGGCCAGCATACCCAGCGCCGACAGCACACCGGCATGGATCGGTACCAGCGCCCTGCGCATACCCAGTGCATCGGCCAGCGCACAGACATGCAGGCCACCGGCACCGCCAAACGACACCAGCCTGTAGGGGCGCGGATCGATGCCACGCTGTACTGAAATGACGCGCAGCGCCTGTGCCATGTGTTCGTTGGCGAGCGTGATAATACCCTGCGCAGCTGCCTCGAGACTGATGTGCAGCTGCTCTGCAATGGCCATCACTGCCGCTGTTGCGGCCGCCACGTCCAGCGACATGGCGCCACCCAGGAAGGCCTGCGGCTGCAAGCGTCCCAGCACCAGATTGGCATCGGTGACCGTCGCTGCAGCGCCACCATATCCGTAACAGGCCGGACCCGGCATCGCACCTGCAGATTCAGGACCGACCTGCAGCAATCCACCGCTGTCGATGCTGGCAATAGAGCCGCCGCCCGCACCGATGGTATGCATATCCACCATCGGTACCGCCACGGGCCAGGGGCCAATATGGCCTTCCGAGGTCAGGGTAATGGCGCCATCAATCAGCGCAACATCCGTTGAGGTTCCGCCCATATCGAAGGTCAAAAACTGCGACTGCTGTGTCTGCTCGCCGATGAAGCGCGCGCCCATCAAGCCGCCTGCCGGACCGGACAGCAGCAGCTGCACCGCCTTCTCGCCGGCCCTTGCCGCACTCACGGTGCCACCCGAACTCTGCATGACGGCGACCGGTGCCGGTGCCAGTGCGTTATTCAGGCGCGCCAGGTAGCCGGCAACCAGCGGTCCAATCCAGGCATTCAGCCAGGTGGCAATGCCGCGTTCA
Organism: uncultured Ectothiorhodospiraceae bacterium; assembly: GCA_947258515.1. Lineage (GTDB taxonomy): Bacteria > Pseudomonadota > Gammaproteobacteria > UBA9214 > UBA9214 > UBA9214. The sequence continues at coordinate 22,989 of CAMYIO010000001.1, read as the reverse complement.
TATTCCCTGTATTCCGGCAATACCTGTGAAGACCTTGATACGAACAGTTCTTCCGGCAGCCAGCGCTCAATGGCACGCTCATCACTGTCATCGATGAAAGAGAACAGCAGGTTGATGGCAACGGCATCGGGTTGAAGTTCCCGTATTGCCTGCAGCAGCGCCTCCCGGTCAGCTGCGGTTAACTCGCTGATGCGCTGCCCGTCGGCAGCGATGCGCGCAGCGACCTCGATGCAACAGTCGCGCGGCACCGGTGGAGGCCGGGGTTGCGGCTGCAGGTTATAGAGTTCCCGGCGTGCCTGCCGGCCTATTGTCAACACATCACCGAGACCGCGGTTGGTGACATACAGCGTGCGCACACCCTTGCGCTCCAGTACCGCATTGGTCGCCACGGTCGAGCCATGCACGACCTGCAAACCGGCCATGGACACGCCCAGCTCCCGGATGCCCTGCAGGATGGCCTGCTCGGGTGCCTGTGGTGTCGACAGCACCTTGTGGATACGCAAGCGCTGGCCGTCGAAAAACACGAAGTCGGTAAAGGTACCGCCGGTATCGATGCCGAGCCACGCCCGCGCTTGTGTGCTATCAGGAATGTTCATTGTTTAGTGCAGCGTGCTGCCGTACTATCATATCCCCCTGTCGGCTTGTAATCACGGACGCAAACGCAATAATACGCACCATGTCGACTCAAGCCCTGGTTCATATCGAGCACCTGACGCGCTATTACAGCCTGACCTGTGCCGTCAGCGATGTCAGCTTTGATCTGGCCAAGGGTGAGGTACTGGGCTTCCTGGGTCCCAATGGCGCGGGCAAAACCAGCACCATGCAGTTGATCACCGGCAATCTTGCCCCGAATGCAGGTCAGATCTGCATCGCCGGTATCGACCTGCTCGACCAGCCGAGGCAGGCCAAGCAGGCGATCGGCTATCTGCCCGAGCAACCGCCGGTATACCGGGAACTGACCGTAGATGAATACCTGCACTATTGCGCCAGGCTGAATCGTATCCCCCGCGGTAACATCGCTGTTGCGCTGGACACTGCGAAAGATCGCTGCGGCCTGGGCGATGTCGGGCGGCGCCTGATCGGTAACCTGTCCAAGGGTTATCAACAGCGTGTCGGTATTGCACAAGCCATCATTCACAACCCGGCAGTGGTCATCCTCGATGAACCGACGGTTGGCCTCGACCCGATTCAGATCCGCGAGATACGGGCGCTGATCTGCGAGCTCGGCAGGGATCACGGTATTATCCTGTCGACACACATCCTGCCGGAAGTACAGGCCACCTGTAACCGCGTGCAAATCATTCATCATGGAAAACTGGTGTTCACGGACTCCACCGCCGGGATGGAGCAACACCTGAACACAAACTCACTGCTCGTGGCATTCAACAACCCGCCGGACATCGGCAGCCTGCTGCAGGTAAACGGCGTGGACAACGCCGAGCAACTCGCTGATGGCCGCATACGCATCCACTACAGCGACACGGATCCGGCGGAGGCGCTGGCCGAGCAATCGGTCACGCATCACTGGCGCCTGCATGAACTGGCACCCGAGCGGCGCACGCTGGAACAGATATTCATTGAACTCACCTGCAGCGACACGCACCCGCACGAGGACGCTGCCTGATGATATTTACCATCGCTGCACGCGAACTACGCAGCCTGTTCCTGTCGCCTCTCGCCTGGAGCATCCTGGCGGTGACCCTGTTCATCCTCGCTTACCTGTTCCTGTCGCAGATCGAGGCCTACATTAACCTGCAACCGCGGCTGGCCGCCCTGGATGGCGCACCGGGTGTCGCGGATATCGTGGTGGCACCGCTGTTCGCCGATGCCGCGGTAGTACTGCTGCTGATCACACCGCTGGTGACCATGCGTGTCCTCAGCGAGGAACGCCGCAGCCGCACCCTCAGCCTGCTGCTCTCGGCACCGGTTTCGATGACTGAAATCGTGGTCGGCAAATACCTCGGGGTGCTGTCCTTCTTCATCATCCTGCTGGCACTGCTGGCACTGATGCCACTGTCGCTGCTGGCCGGCACCGAGCTGGACCTCGGCAAGCTGGCCGCCGGCATGCTCGGCCTGATCCTGGTGGTCGCGTCCTTCGCGGCCATCGGCGTGTACATGTCATCACTAACCGAACAACCCACCGTTGCGGCCGTCACCACCTTTGGCCTGCTGTTGCTGTTGTGGATCATTGACTGGGCGGGTAATGGCCAGATGGATGGCGCCAATGCTCTTGCCTACCTGTCGATGCTGCGCCATTACGAACCGCTGTTGAAGGGACTGTTTAACAGCACGGATGTTGCCTATTACCTGCTGCTAATCGTGCTTTTTATCGGTTTCAGCATCCGACGTCTGGATGCGACCCGGCTGCAACCCTGAGTCTTTATGAAAGTCACCCGCCGTTCCCGCCTGCTGCTGCGCCTGCAAAGCCTGATCTTTTCAGTCTTGTTCATCGCCATTACCGGCATGCTGGCATGGCTGAGCACGCAATACGTCTACCAGGCAGACTGGACCAGCGGATCACGCAACACCATATCCGATGGCAGCCGCAGACTGCTGGAGGGGATGGAGCAACCGGTCCAGATCACTGCCTTTGTGCGCGAGGATGAGCTTACCCGCAGCCAGATCAGGGACCTGATCGGTACCTACCAGCGCTTCAAGGAAGACATCACGCTGGAGTTCATCAACCCGGACCTGGCACCGGAACGCATTCGTGAACTCGGTATCGCCAGCGGCGGTGAGATCGTCATTCGCTACCGGGAGCGCAGCGAAAAGATTCAGACCCTCAGCGAGCAGCACCTGACCAACGCCCTGTTGCGACTGACGCGACAGGATGAGCGCTGGATTGTTTTCCTCAGCGGCCATGGCGAGCGCAGCTCCAGCGGGGAAACCAATCATGGCATGGGCGAATTCAGCCAGGAACTTGAACGCAAGGGCCTGAATGTGCAGTCCATCAATCTGGTGGAGTCGGAAATCCCGTCCAACACCAACCTGCTGGTACTGGCAAGCCCGCGATCCGCCCTGCTTCCAGGCGAGATGCACAAGCTGCAGTCCTATATCGAAACAGGTGGTAACCTGTTATGGCTGGCCGAGCCGGATTCACCGCGCGGACTGGAACCGCTGTCCGAACAGCTCGGTATTCATTTCCTGCCGGGCACCGTGGTCGATGCGACGACCCAGATGTTCGGTATCGAGAACCCGACATTCGTGGTGATAACCGGCTATCCACGTCATGACATCAGCATGGAAATGACCACCGTCACGGTGTTCCCCGAGGCCGCCGCACTGGAAATCAATGACAGCGCCGCCTGGAGCGTCATGCCGCTGCTTACCACGCTGGAACACTCGTGGACAGAGATTGGTGAAATCGAGGGCGACATAAGCTTTGACAGCGGCAATGATGAGCGTGCCGGGCCACTCGATATCGGTGTCGCGCTGACACGCCCGGTTGCCAGCGAGGACAATGCGGATAACACCCGTGTCCCGGAGCAACGTATTGTCGTCATCGGTGACGGGGATTTTCTTTCCAACACCTACCTGGGTAACCCCGGCAATTTCGATCTTGGATTAAACGTTGTCCGCTGGCTGAGCCACGACGATGCGACCATCGAGATACGCGTCAAGTCCGCACCCGATACCTCACTGGTACTGGGCAGGGTCGCGCAGGGCGTCATTGCCATCGGCTTTCTGATCGGCATACCGCTGTTACTGCTGCTGTTCGGAATTGGCATCTGGTTACGGCGCCGGCGCCGCTGATGAGTAGCAGAACGTGGCTTAACCTGATACTGGTCTGTGTCGCACTGCTCCTCGGGCTGGTTGTTTTTTACCTGCCCGGTCTTGAAGAGGGGCCGGTCGCACCGCCCATCAGCGACCTGTCCGCGGACAGCATCAGCAGTATCCGGGTAACCAGAAAAGAACGCATGCCACTGACGTTCTCGAAAACCGCAAGCGGCTGGCAGCTGCTGCAGGAACAGGCACTCCCCGCCAGCGAGTTTCAATTACGCTCGCTGCTCGGCATACCGGGTACCCGGCCCGCGCGCAGCTATCCGGTCAGCGCCCTGGACCTCGGCAGCGCCGGCCTGGAGCCGCCACAGGCAACACTGTTGCTGGATGACACCCTCATCACCATCGGTAATACCGAACCACTGGAACGCAAACGCTATATCCGCCTCGACGACACCGTTTACCTGGTCAATGATATCTACCAGCACCTGATCAATGCCGACTGGACAAACTTTATCGAGCGTCGACTGCTGCCGGAGAATGCCGCGTTGCAAGGCATTGAGCTACCTGGCCTGAACCTGACATTGAGTGACGACCGTCAATGGCAGCTGTCACCGGCAGAGTCTGACGAAAATGCCACAGCCATTCAGGCCCTTGTTGCGCAGTGGCAAGCCGCCAACGCAACCTATATACGTCGTTATGACGGCACGGCAACACCCGCCTCGATTACGCTGACATTTTCCGATGACACGGACGCCGTGACCCTCTTCATAAACGAGCAGCAAGCCGAACTTGTGCTAGCCAGGCCCGACTGGGGACTGCAGTACCATTTACCCGCGAACATGAGAAATACACTGCTCGGCCTGGCAACGCCGGAAACAGCCATCGAAACCGACACTGAGCCGTTGCTGCTGGACGGTTCTGCCACGCCCGCACCCTGACGACGAGCCCCCCCCTGCGGTGCGATTGTATGCCTGAACTCCCTGAAGTAGAGACCACCCGCCGCGGCATTGCCCCCTACATCAGCGGACAGCGTGTCAGCCGTGTCATTGTGCGCAATCCGAACCTGCGCTGGCCGGTATCAAAACGGCTGGAAAAAGAACTGACCGGCCAGATCATCCACAGCGTCAGGCGTCGTGCCAAGTACCTGTTACTGGATACGGATGCCGGTACCGCCATCCTGCACCTTGGCATGTCCGGCAGCCTGAGAATCATTGCGCCTGCCGAACCGCCGCGCAAGCATGACCATGTCGATATCGTCTTCGGTGATAAAGCGTTGCGCTTTACCGACCCGCGGCGCTTCGGCAGCCTGCACTGGACGCGCCGGCCGGCCATGCAACACCGCCTCATCAAGCCGCTGGGTTACGAACCACTCGGCGAGGCGTTTAACGGCGATTACCTGTACCTGCGCTCGCGCAATCGCACCGTCGCCGTCAAGCAATTCATCATGAACAGCCACATCGTGGTTGGCATCGGCAATATCTACGCCAGCGAGGCCCTGTACATGGCCGGCATTCACCCAAAACGTGCCGCCGGCAAGGTCAGCCGGAATAAATACCGGCTGCTGGCCGAGGTCATACAGGAGGTACTCAACGACGCCATCGATCAGGGTGGCACCACGCTGCGGGACTTTGTCAATGGCGATGGCAAACCGGGGTATTTCGGCCAGCATTTGAACGTCTACGGCAAAGCCGGCGAACCCTGCATCAGCTGTCGTAGACCCATCAGGGAGATACGCCAGGGCCAGCGATCGACTTTTTACTGCCCGAAGTGCCAGCGCTAACAGCTATAATCACACCGCTCGCAAGCGTTGTTTACGGGTAAATCAATCCTTTCCATGGAGATGCCAATGAAGTCTGTTATACGATTTTTAATGCTCGCTGCGCTATCACTACTGATTACGCCACTACACAGCTACGCTGCCCCCGGCGGTGACAAGGGGCCCGATGATCAGGCCTGGGAAAATGCCAGCGACAACGCCAGCTTCAAACGTGATGAAAACAACAAAGACAAGCAGGGCAAGAAAAAGAAGCAAAAGAACAAGGACATGAACAAAAATAAGGAAACAAAAAAAGACCAGTCTGACAAATCCGGCAAAAAGCATTAGGACAGGTAAAACGATACTGCGGGTACCAAAGGCTTAAGTCACATCACTACGACAAGCTGTTTTTAATGATCCGCTGCCGGTCTTGCCTGGCATGGCTTGTATTATTTTCGCACGCCAAACGGCAGCCCGGTGTTCCGCCGTTCTTTCCGGGAAATCCGAACACGGCCAGATGAGACCAGCGGACAGCATCGGCATGGATTTATCAGAGGACGGCATTGATGGTCAACAACCTGACACACACGAACAGCAGGTGACCACTATGCCAATTATCTGACTAAACGAATCGACGTCTAAACCTGCCTGACGTAGCCCTGACTCCCCTGCACTGTAAAGCGACGCTATAAACGAGATATGTAAGCTTATTATTGATTACTTAATCAATATCTATCTTTCCTGCGGATATATACTAGTATTAAATACCGTACAAGGTGCTGTTAAACTGCGCAGCATCAGCTATGAAGACAGGCTCCATTTTTTATCTGGTGAGACACAAGATGCGCTGCATACTAATAATGAATCGCGGCGTTTATCTACGACAAGGCAACATGCGTGTGAGTTGTCGCCTTACACTGCAGGCCCAAACTTTTCGCGAGAGGTAAGAGATGGACTCGATACTTGGCAAAACGGTTTTGACAATCTCACACACGCTCGGCATTGGCACAATGGAAACCTACCTGCTGATTGGTGTGGTACTGCTATTCACCGTTTACAAGATTATCGACCTGGCGTAAAAGGATAGCCGCTACGTCAATGAAGCCGGCGTTGCCGGTCATGGATTGTTGCGCACTTTGTAAAACATTCACAGTTACCCGGCAATTGTACATCGCGGGCTATTTGACTCTAAACAATCCGACCCGTGCATCACCTATACCCCGCGGGTCACTCGCGGGTGTCACCCGGCCCGTTTGCCGGTCCCAGTATATCGCCTGCATGTTACCGTAGCCTGAATCAAGCGGCTTTAACTCATGGCCGCGCGCTTGCAAGTCCTGCTGCTGTTTTGCACTAAACGCGCCGGGCTCGAATTGCACGACATCCGGCAGGTACTGGTGATGATAGCGAGGCAAGCTGACCCAGGATTCGGGTCCGTTGCCGTCAGCCAGATCCAGTATCCCCAGCAGTACCATGGTGATGATGCGACTGCCGCCCGGGGTACCCAGTATCGCCACCCCCGCCTCGCTTTCGACAAAGGTCGGCGACATGCTGGAGAGCGGACGCTTGCCGGGTTCGATTGCATTCGCATCAGCTCCGACCAGGCCATAGACATTGGGCACGCCCGGCTTGGCGGAGAAATCATCCATTTCGTCATTTAGCAAGACACCGGTCCCCGGGGGGACCACGCAGGCACCAAACGGATAATTGATACTCAGGGTCGCTGCCACCCGGTTGCCGGCCTGATCGATAATGGAAAAATGCGTTGTATCCAGCCCCTCGGTTTCCCGCAGCTGAGCATTGAGCGTCGTGCTCGGTGTTGCCTGTTGCAGCCGGATGGAGGCCCCTGATTGCCGGGCATGCGCACGACTTGTGAGATGCGCTACCGGGACATCCACAAAATCACCGTCACCGAGGAACTCGGCACGGTCACGGTAGGCACGGCGCATGGCCTCAATGACGAGGTGCGTGCGGGTCGCGCCATCCAGCGTTTGCAGTGGAAAGTCAGCCAGCATATTCAACATGGAGATCAGCGCGATACCCCCGGATGAAGGCGCTGCTGCGGAGGTGATGCGCAAGCCGTGATACTCACCACGGACCGGTTCACGCTCCACGATGCGGTAGTCTGCAAGGTCCTGCAGTGTCCAGAGTCCACCCGCTGCGCGCACCCCCTCAACCAGCCGGCGCGCAAGCGCGCCCTGGTAAAACCCGGCATCACCAAAACGCGCCATGGCGATCAGGGTGTCGGCCAGGTCCTGTTGCACAATGCGCTGGCCGATTGCGGGCACCTCGCCATCGCGCAGAAATATATCAGCTGCGGCCCCGTCAGCCTGCAAGCTGGCATGGCGGAACTGCGCCATCCGGCGATAGATCGCATCGACTTTAAATCCTTCGCGTGCCAGGCGGATGGCCGGCGCGAGACTGCGCTGCAGGGGCAACTGACCGTAACGGCGTGAGACATGAACCAGCGCGGCCGGCATACCCGGAATAGCGGCCGCCAACGCACCGTTTACAGACAGGCCCGGTACGACATTGCCGTCATCGTCGAGGTACATGCTGCGGTGCGCGGCCAGCGGTGCTTTCTCGCGGCCATCGACCATCACATCAAAACCATCTCGTTCCCGGTGCAGCAGCCAGAAGCCGCCGCCGCCGACACCGGAACCGTACGGCTCCACCACGGCCAGTGCAGCGCTGACAGCAACCGCGGCATCGAAGGCATTACCGCCGCTGGCCAGGACATCCATGCCGGCCTGTGTAGCCAGTGGCTGTGAACTGGCAATCCCGGCAACAGGCGGACGCGCAGCAAACAGCGCCGGGGAAAGGACACTGCACGCAAGCAGCAAAAAGGCTCCTGAACGGAGCCTTCCGGAAAGCAAGCAGGCCATGACGCTCATTCCGCCTTCTTACCCGTCAGCTTTTCATACTTGAACAACAAGTCAGCGCGGCTCTCCACGCGATGCGGATTGATCGGGATACACTCGACCGGACACACCTCGACACACTGCGAGGTTTCAAAGTGTCCAACACATTCCGTGCACAAGTCAGGATTGATCTCGTAGATCTCTTCGCCCTGGTAGATCGCATCATTCGGACATTCCGGTTCACACACATCACAGTTGATGCATTCATCGGTAATCATCAGTGCCATGGGGTGATCCTGCCGGAAGAGTTCGCTAACACGGGTAGTACGGAAAATACGACTTTAATTCATGCGCCCGCGTAATGCAGCCACAACTTTACTGTGGACAAACGGTGTCACATCACCGCCGAGGCTGGCGATTTCACGCACCAGGCTGGATGAAATGTAGGCGTACTGTTCGGCCGGTGTCAGAAACAGCGTTTCAATTTCAGGCGCGAGACGGCGATTCATGCTCGCAAGCTGGAACTCGTATTCAAAATCCGAAACCGCTCGCAGCCCGCGCAGGATGACGCGTGCCTGCCGCTGGCGCAGGAAATCCACCAGCAGATTGTCAAAGCTGCAGACTTCCGCATTGTCAATATGTGCCAGCACATCGCGCGCCAGCATTACGCGGGTTTCGATTGGAAATGCACACCCCTTGTCGGGGTTAACGGCGAGTGCCACGACCACCAGGTCAAACATCCGCGAGGCACGTTCAACCAGGTCCGTGTGGCCATTGGTAATGGGGTCAAAGGTACCCGGGTAAACGACGATATCCATGCTGTCATTATGGCGCATAGCGCTATTTTCGTACAGACTTCATACGCCTGGATCACCTGACAGCTACATTCACCCTGTCTGTGGAATGTCTGTCACGCACCCTGGTGGCATTTCGTGTCGGCACCCCACCTTCAAATGCGCCTCGCAAGATGGTAGCCCACCTGGCCCGCGCGCTTGCTGTGCGTCAGCTCCCAGTTTCCCGGTATCTGCAGTTCAAGATCACTTTCAGCCTCAATATAGACACGGGCGTTCTCAGCCAGCCAGCCACCACTCTCCAGTGCCTGCATACAGGCAGGCAGCAGGTCTTTCCGGAAAGGCGGGTCCAGAAACACGATATCAAAGGGACTGCCCGGTGCAGAGAGCCAGCCTTCAACAGCTGCTTGCACAACCCCGGTCTGCGTTGCACCCAGCAGCAGCAACTGCTCACGCAGGCTGGCCACAACCTGCGGATCACTGTCGACCAGCACCACGCTGGACGCACCACGTGATGCGGCCTCTATTCCCAACGCGCCGCTACCGGCATACAGATCAAGACAACGCGCATCCCTGATCACGGGACTGAGCCAGTTAAACAGTGTTTCGCGTACCCGGTCAGGCGTTGGACGCACACCGGCCACTGGCGCAAAAGACAGTTTGCGTCCGCGCCAGCAGCCGCCAATGATGCGTACCTGATTGGCTGCCTGGTTTGCCTTCATATGAGCAGCATCATCAGGCCTCGTCAGTCAGTCGTCAATGCCTGTGCCCGCAGGCTGACTCCTTGCGCTTGCGTGCCACCCCGGCAAGACCAACAAGGCCGGACAGGAACAGCGCTATGGCAGGCGGCACGGGTACCGCACTCACCGGTACGGCACCCGGTGTCGGCAAGTCCAGCACCATGAAGTCATCGAAATTGTCATTGCTGTCGAGCCCTGGATGATGGCGCGCCAGGCTCTGGCCGGCCGATGCATCCGGCGCCGCATTGCCCTCACCGCTGAAGGGCAGGCCGGTAAAATCGCCATAGCCGAGTGCATCCAGCAGTGTTTCGCCATTACGCAGGACGACGGAGTCGGGTCCGTTCTGGAAATCGATTTCACGTACCAGATCGGCATTACCGATAAACGTGCTGCCGTCACCCGTGTCATCGCCAATGAGAAACACGCCATCCGATGGAATAACACCGGCGAGAATGACGCTACGGTAAACACTGCCGTCGGTGCCGTTGATGCCTTCCAGCAACAGGCCATCGAGTACCGTTCCAGGCGTACCGTACAATTCGACAAATACATTGCCATTATCTGCACTGCTCGCGTCATAAAGCAGTTCCGATATAACCGTTTGCGCCTGCGCGGACGATATTGACAGCAGCGCAGCACCGACACAAACACCTTGTGTAAAACGCAACCTCGACTTCCCTGTATAAAACATAGCTCCCTCCATGGGTCTGTTGGATGAATAAAAGCAGGCGTCCTTGCCCGGGCCCGTCTCCGGGTGTCCAGTGCGCTACCTTACAGAGCAGGCAGGGGGGTATCAGTCGGCAGAATGCAGCACGGCCCGTCAGTCAGAACTGACGGGCCGTGTACGGGAAGGGAGATTTGCGTAACGGGATAATGCGGTCACTCCCGCAAGGGCGGGAATGACCGGGATCAGATCAGGACGTTTTTTTTGGACTAACTATCACCACCGACGATGATGGTTGCCATGGTGTCCGGTGATACGCGGCGCTGGAAGGCATCGATGATCTGCTGCCGCGTGACGGCCATTACCCGGTCGTTGAATACCTCGAGATAATCGAGCGGCAAATCGTAAAAGCCGATCACGGTCAGGTAATCCAGAATACTGGAATTGCTCGCGATCCGCAGGGGGAAACCACCGGTGATATTTTTCTTCGATGCAATCAGTTCTTTTTTCGTGGGGCCCTTTTCAACGAAGTCCTGCAGTGTCTCTCGCATCACAAGCAGCGATTCATCGAGCTGGTCATTACGGGTCTGCAAGGAGAACAAATAGGGACCATTTTGTTCCATCGGTGAGAAATAGCTGTTGACACTATAGGACAGGCCGCGCTTCTCACGCACTTCTTCAAATAACCGGGAGACCAGACCACCGCCGCCGAGCACATGATTTCCCACATACAATGCAAAGTAGTCAGGGTCACCGCGGTGCATACCCGGCGCACCCATGCGCACATGTGTCTGCGTGGATGGATGATAAACACGCTGCTCTTGTGCCTTCGTCAGCACCGGCACTGACTGCAGCGCGGCAGCACGCTTGCCGGCGGGCAACTGTGCAATCACCTGCTCTACCAGTTGCCCGGCCGCCTTGCGATCAAGATCGCCGATAATGGAGAACACGGCGTTATTGGCAACGTAGTAGCGCTTGTAGAATGCCTTGATACGGTCAAGCTGCAGTGCACTGACACTTTCTATCGTACCGCCGGGACGTGGTGCATAGGGATGATCACCATAGACCGAGCTGAAGAAGGTGTATTCAGCGACCGTGGCGGGTGACTGTTCGCTGCGTCGAATGGCGACCAGCGTACGCTCACGTTCACGCGCGAAGTCTTTCTCGTTGAAGTCCGGGCGGTTGATGACATCCGCAAGCAGTTTCAGTGCCGGTTGCAGGTAGGCGGCATCGCTCAGGCTGCGCAACGTTATCCAGGCCATGTCGCGCGCAGATCCGGTTGCCAGCTCGGCACCCAGCGATTCCGCGCGACTGGCGATTTCATCCGCACTGAGACCGGCGGCTCCCATATCCAGCAAGGTACTGGTCATGTTCGCCAGACCGGCATGGCCGTCATCACGCGCGCTGCCGGCGGCAAAGGTGACATTGATATTCACCATGGGTAGTTCCGGTGCCGCCACGAAATAGACGCGCACACCGTTGTCCGTTACCCAGTGCTGTATCGCCGGCATGGCGGATGCCGCCGGCACGACAAACAGCCATGATAAAAGCACGGCAGCAGTCAGCCCCTGCAGGCTTTTTGTGATGCTAGTGACCATGAGCACCTCCGCTGCTGTTCGCACTCGGCTGGCGTCCTGTCTCCATGGGCAAGGGGTCAAGCCGGGCCACGGTGAGGGCCTCTTCTACCAGGTATTTTTTCGCGACCGCCTGCACCTGTGCGGCCGTGACTGCATTGATGCGTTCCACGTATTCATCTGCCAGCCGCCAGTCCAGCCCGACGGCTTCCAGTTGCCCGATCTTCATCGCCTGGTAGAAGGCAGAGTCCAGTTCATAGACAGCATTCGCCACCACCGTGGTTTTAACCCGCGACAGTTCCGCTTCGGTCACCGGCTCATCCTGCAGTTGCCGGACCTGCCTGAAGAGCGCCTCCTGCAGCTCGGCAACGCTGTGTGATCCCGCCGGCGTGCCGTCCAGCAGGAACAGTCCCGCCTGGCGATCGTACAGGTCATAGCCGGCACCGGCACTGCTGGCAACCTGGCTGCCACGCACCAGGTCACGGGTGAAGCGGGAGCTGTCACCACCGTCCATGATATTGGCCAGCACTTCCAGTGCATAGGGCTCCCAGCGTTCCCCTGCGGTGGCCAGTACCGGCGCCTTGTAACCCATTATGGTGTATGGCACCTCGGCCGGGGCGCGCACGGTGATGTCGCGCCTGCCTTTCTGGGGCGGCTCGATGCGGGGTTTGGGCGGCATGATCACTTCCGGCTTCAGCGAAACAAAATATTTCTTCGCCAGTTTGAATACCTCATCCGGTTCAACGTCGCCGACAACCACGACGATGGCGTTATTGGGGGCATACCACCGTTCGTACCAGCGCTGCAGATCATCCAGCTGCATGTTCTCCAGGTCATTCATCCAGCCGATCGTCGGAATACGTACCGAACTGCTGATAAAAGCCGTTGCACCGAACTGTTCATAGGTCAGCGCCGTCGGTTTGTCTTCGGTACGCAAGCGCCGTTCCTCCATCACCACCTTGATTTCCTTCTGGAACTCCTCATCCTGCAAGTTCAGGTTGCGCATCCGGTCAGCTTCCAGTTCGAAGCTGATGGGCAGCCGGCTTTTTTCAAGCTTCTGGAAATAGGCAGTGTAATCCTTGCTGGTGAAGGCATTCTCGCTGCCGCCATTTTCAGAAATGATGCGCGAGAACTGACCCGCGGGATGCGCATCCGTACCCTTGAACATCATGTGCTCCAGCACGTGCGAGACACCGGTGATACCATCATGCTCGTAGCTGGCGCCGACCTTGTACCACACCTGTGAGATCACCACCGGGGCACGGTGGTCCTCCTTGACAATCAGTTTCAGCCCGTTATCCAGTTGATATTCATGGACAACTCCGGCTGCCGGCAGCAGCTGGCTGGCCAGCAACAGGCCTGCCGCAAGTAATCTTCGCATTCATCTACTCCTGTACTTCGGGTAGTTAACCCGGATGGGTAGGGGATGATAGGATATCGCCCCCGGTATTACCTAATCTCTCAGAGACAATCATTTTCATGCTAGGTTTCGGAAAAAACAAAACATCGACCGGCTCGAACGAGACTGAAAAGCCCGGACTGCTGAAGCGGCTCAGTGAGGGCCTGTCGCGTACCCGGCATAACCTCACCGACGGAATCACCGAACTGGTGCTGGGCAGCCGCTCAATCGATGACGGGTTGCTCGAAGAGATCGAAACACAGCTGCTGGTCGCCGATGTCGGCATGGAAGCCACACGCGAGATTATCGATGGCCTCACCGAGCTGATCGCACTCAACCGGATCAATGACGCCGACGCACTGATGTCTGCCTTGCGCAGCCGCATGCGTGCGATTCTCGCGCCAAGCAGCCAGCCACTGGTCATCCCCGAGCAGGGACACCCCTATGTCGTGCTGATGGTCGGCATCAACGGTGCCGGCAAGACCACAACCATCGGCAAACTCGCTCATCGTTTGCAGCAGCAGGGCCTGAAGGTCATGCTGGCTGCCGGTGATACCTTCCGTGCGGCGGCTGTTGAACAGTTGCAGACCTGGGGCGAACGCAACGCTGTCCCGGTGATTGCACAGCGACAGGGATCGGATTCGGCCTCGGTCATTTTCGATGCACTGCAATCGGCGCGCTCGCGCGATATTGATGTGCTGATCGCGGATACCGCCGGGCGCCTGCACACACAAAGCAACCTCATGGAAGAGCTGAAAAAAATCAAGCGGGTGATGGGCAAGCTGGATGCGGACGCGCCACACGAAGTGATGCTGGTGGTGGATGCAGGCACCGGCCAGAACGCACTCAACCAGGCGCAGGAATTCAACAATGCCATTGGACTCACCGGTATCACGCTGACCAAGCTGGATGGCACAGCCAAGGGTGGCATCATATTCGCCATCGCGAAACGCATGCAAATCCCGATACGTTTCATTGGCGTCGGAGAAAGCATTGAAAACCTGCGTGAATTTGATGCTGAAGAGTTTGTTGATGCGCTATTTGCAAAAGCAGAATAGAGCACACACTACCCGGACCGACTGAAAACATGATCCGCTTCACCAACGTCAGCAAACGCTACCCGGGCGGCTTCGAGGCCCTCAGCAACATCAATTTCCACATGGAAAAAGGCGTCATGGCCTTCCTCACCGGGCACTCGGGCGCCGGCAAAAGCACCCTGTTAAAACTGGTTGCCCTGATAGAGTACGCCACGCGCGGCCAGGTGTTTGTCGATGGTGAAAATGTCACGCGCCTCGGCAAGCGCCGCATCCCCTACATCCGTCGCAAGATCGGTTTTATTTTCCAGGAACATCACCTGCTGTTTGACCGCACCGTGTTTGATAATGTCGCCCTGCCGCTGATTATCGCCGGTTACCGGCACCAGGAAATCGGTCGCCGGGTGCGGGCCGCGCTGGACAAACTGGGCCTGTTGAGCAAGGAACGGCTGTACCCCGTCACCCTGTCGGGTGGCGAACAGCAACGTGTCGGCATTGCCCGTGCCGTGGTCAACAAACCCATGCTGCTACTCGCCGATGAACCCACCGGCAACCTCGACCCGGAGCTGTCGCGCGAGATCATGTCGCTGTTCTCGCTGTTCAATAATGTCGGTGTCAGCGTGCTCATTGCCAGTCACGATATCCCCCTGATTGAAGAGCTCGATTATCCGGTACTGTCCCTCGACCAGGGGCGGCTGACCTATAGCGCAGCCGGTGCCGCATGAACCGGCTGCGTAAAAACCGGCGCCAGTCGCAACACCGCTGGCAAGACATCCTGCGCCGCAGGCTGTCGCCGCGGATCTTCCTGCAACGCCACGCACAGGTCGCACTCGACAGCCTCGGGCGCCTGTACCGGAACCGGGTTGCCTCATCAATGACCGCGGCCGTGATCGCCATCGCGCTGGCGATGCCTGCGGGACTGTACCTGTTGCTCGGCAACCTGGAACGCCTCAGCGGTTCATGGGATGGACAGGCCAGCCTGTCAGTCTTTCTGCAGCAGGACATCACGGATGACCAGGCGCACGCGCTCGCTGCACAGGTCCGTGAATGGCACGAGGTTGCATCCGTGCAGTTGATCACACCGTCACAAGCGCTGGAAGAATTTGGCCAGCAGTCCGGATTTGCGGATGTCCTCGGAGTTCTCGAGGAAAATCCGTTACCCTTTGTCCTGATCGTGCTGCCGGCCGGTGACACGGTCGACCCGCTGGCAGCCAGCGCCCTGCGTGAGCGTTTCGGCCGCCTCCCGGAAACAGCGCTGGCACAGCTTGACCTGCAATGGGTGCAACGACTCGCGGCGATACTGGACATCGCACAGCGCGTCATCCTCATCATCAGCGCGCTGCTGGCGCTCGCCGTCATGCTCGTCATTGGCAACACCATTCGCCTGGAAATCCAGAACCGGCGCGTGGAGATACTGGTAACCAAGCTCATCGGCGCGACCAATGGCTTCGTGCGCCGCCCGTTTCTCTATGCCGGTATCTGGTACGGTGCCCTCGGTGCACTGCTCGCCTGGCTGGTGGTAGAAGCCGGCTTCTGGCTGTTATCGGAACCGGTCTCCCGGCTCGCCGGCCTCTACCACAGCGACTTCAGCCTCGAGACCCTGCCGGTACAATTGCTGGGGATATTGTTTCTGGCAGGCACCGTGCTTGGCCTGCTGGGCTCCTGGCTGGCCGTCGGCCGCCATCTGGCGGCGATTGAACCCAGCTGAGGCAATTCCGCGCCCGATGCACCTGGATGCACCCCGATAACAGCTCAGGAATCCCGCCGCGCGACCGAAACCACTGGAACTTACCCGGGAATTGGCACTCTATGTTCAGGAGTGCTAATATCAGCACTGACTGATACAGAGAGGCAATCCATGACAAAGGATTTAGTGACTAGAAATCAAACACTTGCGATACCGATGCCGACAGGCAACCTGGATCAGTATATCCAGGCCGCGTTGAGTGTGCCGCTGCTGAGTGCCGAACAGGAACACTCGCTGGCACTGCGCCTGCAAAACGAGGGGGATCTGGATGCCGCACGTGATCTGGTGATGTCGCACCTGCGCTTCGTCATTCGCATTGCGCGCGGTTACAGCGGCTACGGTCTGGCACTGGGTGACCTGGTACAGGAAGGCAATATCGGCCTGATGAAGGCCGTGAAACGTTTTGACCCGAACGCCGGTGTGCGCCTGGTCTCCTACGCCGTGCACTGGGTACGCGCGGAGATCCATGAATTCATTCTGCGTAACTGGCGCATCGTCAAGGTGGCGACAACCAAGGCACAGCGCAAGCTGTTCTTTAACCTGCGCAGCAAGAAGCAGCGCCTGGGCTGGTTGAACCAGGAAGAGGTCAAGGGTATTGCAGATGAACTCGGTGTCAAGCCGGAGGTCGTGCTGGAGATGGAATCACGTCTCAGCGGCCAGGACATCGGCTTTGACCTGAGCGCCGCGGATGATGACGAGGATTCACATCATTATGCACCGGCTGCCTATCTCACGGATGCAGCCAACGATCCGGCATTGAGGGTCGAGCAGAACGACTGGAACACCGAGAACAACAACAACCTGAGCAAGGCACTGGCAACGCTGGACGAGCGCAGCCGCACCATCCTTGAAGCGCGCTGGCTGGCAGAGAACAAGAGTACGCTGCATGAACTGGCCGCGCGCTTTGACATCTCCGCCGAGCGCATTCGGCAGCTTGAAAAAAGCGCAATGGGCAAACTGAAAAAGACAATGCTCGCCTGACCCACTGCTGCACGGAATCTGAACGGCCCCCCGGGGGCCGTTTTTTTATGCGCGCAGGAACATCACCAGGGCAGCAATGGCAGGTAGTGGTCTACCAGCAGCAGGGTAAACATGCCCATCAGATACCAGATGGAATAACCGAAGGTCTTCATGGCGACACTTTCATCGTCGCCTTTCATTAACAGAATCGCATAATAAAGAAAGCCGCCACCCAGCAACAGCGCACCGGCCAGGTAGAACGGGCCACTCATCCTGAACACGAACGGCAACACGCTGACGATAATCAGCATCACCGTATACAACAGTATCTGCAGGCGCGTAAACGGGATACCGTGCGTCACCGGTAACATCGGGATATCCACTTTCGCATACTCGTCACGACGGTGAATCGCCAGCGCCCAGAAGTGTGGCGGCGTCCAGATAAAAATGATCAGGAACAGCAACAGCGCGTGCGGATCAATCGTGCCGGTGAGCGCGGTCCAGCCGAGTACCGGCGGCGCGGCACCGGCGGCACCGCCGATGACGATGTTCTGCGGTGTCGCGCGCTTCAGGTACATGGTATACACCACGGCATAGCCCACCAGTGACAGGAAGGTCAGAACGGCCGTCAGGGTGTTGATGAATACCACCAGGACAAGCATCGACAGCCCCCCCAGCAGCAGGGCAAAGATCAGCGCATTGCGTCCATTGATTTCACCCTGCGGCAAAGGACGGTTGTGGGTGCGCGTCATCTTGGCGTCTTCACGAGCGTCCAGTACATGGTTGATGGCGGCGGCGGCACTGGCGGCCATACCAATACCCAGGTTACCAAACAAGAACACATCCCAGGGCACCAGTCCGGGCGGCGAGGTTGCCATGAACATCCCCACCATGGCGGTAAACACGATCAGCGCCACCACCTTGAGCTTGCACAGGCCGAGATAGCTTTTTAGCTGGCTTTTCATCAACCAATCTTTGAATACTTGAGCAGTTTTTTCAGGTCTTTCAGCATACCGCCCGGATCTGCATCCGGCGGGTAGTACATCATTAAATTACCCAGAGGATCAATAATATACACTCGCTCGGCGGCCTGCATGGAAACACCGTCGATGAGGAAAGACGGGGCGATCTGCTGTACCTGGTCAGTCGTCATCAGGGTCACCGCGGTGTCCTTGTAGTCGCTAGCGAGCAGCGCCGTCAGCGGTGCAGGGAGGGCTTCATCCCGGACCAGGTAGAGTTGTTGAATACGTCTCATATTCTCGTTCTGCGCCGTCCTTATCTGGCGCATCTTGTAGAGATTTTCATTGCAGACAGCATCACAGTCCGCATCACCGATATACAACAGGGTCCACCTGCCCTGCAGGAAATCGTTTGCGGACTGACCAGCAACCATCATCGCCTCCGGCAAGGCAAGCGGTCGGGCGGGATGCACCAGCATGCCCCTGTTGGTGGTTCCCTGCGGGCGCCAGCCCTGCTCGGAACTGTTATGCATCACCCAGGCGACGAATGCCGGGGTCATAAACAGCAGCCCCAGTAATACGAGAGCCTGGCGCGAACTGAGGAACCCGCTCTGCCGGGTAGTCATTAAATTTCGTCTCATGGTGTAACCGTCATTCCTCTCTTGGCAGTCGTCTTGAATTCACACCGATGTAGATCATCAACAGCACGGCCGCGAGTGTAAACCACTGCACGGCGTAGGCGCGATGCTTGTCGGGCGTGACCCCGTACACCGGTTTCCAGTCGCGGATAAAACCAAACTCATCATCATTCTCAAGCAGCAGTATCAGCGGCTCCAGCGGATATCCGAGACGTTCTTCAAGCTCGTTCATCTCGATTTGCTGCACCACCTGTGGCCAGCCTTCATGTTCCTCGTCCCTGTCACCCAGCCTGAAATATTTCTTCGGTGGCAACTTAATGGTGGCATCCACCAGTACTTCACCCGTGGTACCCGGGATCTGCGGCAGGATGGCGCGGCGGCTGCCGACAGGTACCCAGCCGCGGTTGACCAGCACGGTCTTGTCAGAGTCAGCCAGTCGCAACGGCGTCAGCACATGATAGCCGGCATGGCCTTCATGGGTGCGGTTATCCAGCAGCAGCTGGTGATCCATATCGTAATTGCCCCGCGCAAAAACACGGCGGTACGCCTCGGCATCCCGGTAGTCAGGCAGGGATTGCAGGGATACCGGCGACAGGCGCCCCCTGTCGGCATGCGTATCGACTATTTCCTGCTTCCAGGCAGCCCGTTCCAGTTGCCAGAGGCCGAAACCGATCAACAGCGGCAACAGCAACAGCAGCGCGACTGTCGGCCACAGCGACGGCGTAAATTGATAAACACCGAATCTCATCATCCACCCTGATTTGCTATACTCTCGTTCATTGCATCAATCACACCGGTTCACGTCATGATCACCAAAATCATTATTGTCCTGTTCCTGCTGGGCATCGTTGGCAGCCTCTTCAGCGGCCTGTATTACCTGATGAAGGACAAGGGTACATCAGAACGTACCGTGAGGGCCCTGACCGTGCGTGTCAGCCTCTCCGTGCTGCTGTTCATCCTGCTGATGATCGGTTTCGCCACCGGGGTGCTGCAACCGCACGGTGTCCATCCCGGCTAGAAATTTTTTCACCGTTATTTTTCCGCTAAAACAATCGCGGACGCGGTCCGCTCCTACAGGTGCATCCATTGGTGTGGGAGCGGATCGCACCCGCGATTTATCGCTCTCGCGCATGGCCGGTCTCACCTTCTCCCTGCGCTCCACGATGTACCTACGTCCCTGGGCGCATCGCTCTCGCGCATGGCCCAGGCCAGCTTCTCGACCGGTTCCCGGTCTCACCTTCTCCCTGCGCTCCACGATGTACCTACGTCCCTGTAGGCAAAAAAAAGGCGCCGCATGGAGCAGCGCCCGTTTTATATGTCAACGATTGCCGTCTAGACCAGCCAGTAGACGAACACGAACAGACCCAGCCAGACCACGTCAACAAAGTGCCAGTACCAGGCCGCCGCCTCAAACGCGAAGTGATGCTCCTCGCTGAAGTGCCCTTTCATCGCACGGATCATGACGACAAACAGCATGATGGCGCCCAGTGTCACGTGCAGGCCGTGGAAACCGGTCAGCATGTAAAAGGTTGTGCCGTACATGCCGGACGTCAGCTTCAGGTTAAGCTCGTGGTAGGCATGATAGTACTCATAGGCCTGCAAGCTGATGAACAGGAAACCCAGGCCAACAGTGGCCATCAGTCCCAGGATCAATTGCGTACGATCGGCTTTTTTCAGCCCCCAGTGCGCCCAGGTAACGGTCACGCCGCTGGACAACAGGATCAGGGTATTGATGGCCGGGATACCCCAGGCACCCATCGGCTGATAATCACCGCCGACATTGCCTGGACCGTTGGTCGGCCACACGGCCTCAAAAGTCGGCCACAGCAATTCACTGGTCATGACATTGTTGGACGCCCCGCCAAGCCAGGGAATGGACCACATGCGTGCATAAAACAAGACACCGAAAAAAGCGGCGAAGAACATGACCTCGGAGAAGATAAACCAGCCCATGGCCATGCGGAACGACATATCCACCTGGCTGTTGTACTTGCCACTGAGGCTTTCATTGATGACCGTGCCAAACCAGCCGAACAGCATGAAAATGATGACCGCGGCACCGGCGATCATCATGATGCTGCTGCTGCCATGCAGGAAACTGGCAAAGCCGAACAGCAGCAGGAACATACCCACTGAACCAACAATCGGCCAGTGGCTGGGTGCTGGCAGGTAGTAACCCCCGTTAGATGATGACATTGATGACTCCCTTATTTATACACATACATGTTTTCAAGTTATAAAATAGAATCGAGTGAACCTGATTTACCGGTATTTTCCTTGCCTGCCGCCACGGCCTCTGCCTGGAAGAACGTGTAGGACAACGACACCGTTCGCACGTTTTCTGGCAAGGCCGGATCAACCACAAAGCGCAGCGGCATTTCCTTGCCTTCACCCGGCCCCAGTGACTGCCGGGTAAAACAGAAACACTCTGTCTTGTTGAAATACTTTGCCGCCAG
>CAMYIO010000001.1:0-1656 GCA_947258515.1 uncultured Ectothiorhodospiraceae bacterium | reverse complement strand
TCGCCGGGATGCACCTTGATCCTTCTGACCATCGGCCTGAATTCCCAGGGCAGGTCACTGTGTACCGTACCGAGAAATTCCACCGTCACCAGCCGATCTTCATCCACCGCCTGGCTGAGTGCCTCTTCCAGTTCGATTCGGCCCGTCTTGCCATTCAAACCGGTGATATCGCAAAACACGTCATACAACGGCACCATGGCAAAACCGAAGCCGAACATCAGAACAGCTGCAATACCCAGCCGTTTGACGACCCTGTTGTTGGCTGCAGCACGATCAGTGGTGTTCATATCAGCCACTCACCACGAAAAAACTGGCCACATAAAACCCCAGCGCCACCAGCACCAGCACGGCAATCGTCAGCATCTTGCGGGTTGATCGCCGAGCGCTGGTCTGATTCTGCTTTGCCATGTTAATGAACCCCGGGTTCTGCACGGGCCATCTGGCCCGTGCATGGACCGATTACCTGACTTCCGGTGCCGTCTCGAAGGTGTGGTACGGCGCCGGCGACGGCACTGTCCATTCCAGACCTTCCGCACCTTCCCAGACCTGGTCGGTAGCGGCCTGGCCGCCACGGATGGTCTTGATAATGATATAGATGAAGAACACCTGCGCCAGACCGAAGGCAAAGCCACCCAGGCTGGAGACCATGTTCCAGTCGGAAAACTGCAACGAGTAATCAGGGATACGGCGCGGCATGCCGGCCAGGCCGATGAAGTGCTGCGGGAAGAACAGTACGTTCACGGAAATCACCGACCACCAGAAGTGAATCTTGCCGAGGCGCTCATCCACCATGTGGCCGGTCCACTTCGGTGCCCAGTAGTAGAAGGCGGCAATGATGGAGAACAGCGCACCGGTCACCAGCACGTAGTGGAAATGCGCCACGATGAAGTAGGTATCGTGGTACTGCATGTCAGCCGGCGCAATACCCATCATCAGGCCGGTGAAGCCGCCGATGGTGAACAGGAACACAAAGGAAATCGCCCACAGCATCGGTGTCTCGAAGGTCATGGCACCCTTCCACATGGTGGCGGTCCAGTTGAATACCTTCACGGCAGTCGGTACCGCGATCATGATGGTGGCGTACATGAAGTACAGCTCACCCGCGACCGGCATGCCCGTGGTGAACATGTGATGCGCGTACACGATGAATGACAGGAATGCGATGGAGGCCGTTGCATACACCATGGAGCTGTAGCCGAACAGTTTCTTGCGCGCGAACGTCGGTATGATCTCGGAGATCACGCCGAACGCCGGCAGGATCATGATGTACACCTCGGGATGCCCGAAGAACCAGAAAATGTGCTGGAACATCACGGGGTCACCACCACCGGCCGCATTGAAGAAAAATGTGCCAAAAAACTGATCTGTCAACAGCATGGTCACTGCGCCGGCAAACACCGGCATGACCGCAATCAGCAGGTAGGCGGTAATCAGCCAGGTCCAGACAAACAGCGGCATTTTCATCATTGTCATACCGGGTGCGCGCATATTCACGATGGTAACGATAATGTTGATTGCCCCCATGATGGATGAAATACCCAAAAGGTGAACCGAAAAGATCAAATAGGGAAACGCATTACCGGTCTGAAGAATGAGTGGTGGGTACATGGTCCAGCCACCCGCCGGTGCCCCGCCCTCCATGAACAGAGTTCCAAG